>CBRAFF010000320.1:0-2393 GCA_967755155.1 uncultured bacterium | reverse complement strand
GGCGCGCAGGTCGGCGCCCTCCTCCAGCATGTGCGTGCCGAAGGCGTGGCGCAGGGTGTGCGGGTGGACGTCGGAGGGCAGCCCGCAGGCCACCGCGATTTGCTTGACGATGCGGCCGACCGAACGCGTGGTCAGCGAGCCCCCGCGGCGGTTGACCAGCAGCACGCTCGTCTTCTTCTTGAACTGCGCCAGAACGCGCTGGCGCTGCGGCATGTAATCGCGGATGGCGGCGCGGGCCGACTCCCCGAAGGGCACGTAGCGTTCTTTCTTCCCTTTGCCGCGGATGAGCAGCACTTCGTCCGAGCGCACGTCCTGAAGCTGCAGCCCAACCAGTTCGGAGTTACGCAAGCCACAGCCATAGAGCAGCTCAAGGATGAGGCGGTCGCGCTCCGGGAAGGCGACGCTTTCCGGCAGCTCGGCGTCGAGGATGCGGTTCATCTCCTCGATGGTGGGGACGCGGGGCAGCTTCTGCGGCAACCGCGGCGTCGCGACTAGCGCCGCCGGGTTCTGCTCCACCACTCCCTCCTTCGCCAGCCAGCGATAGAGCGAGCGCACCGCCGCCAGCGCCCGCGCCACGGAAGTCTTCCCCAGTCCCTGGCTGTAAAGATGCGAGAGGAAGCCGCGGATGCGCATGTGGTCGATTTGCGTCCAGCCCGCGCCGCCGATGAAGTCCGCGAACTTGGCCAGGTCCTTGCGATAGGCGGCGATGGTATGCGGCGAGGCGTGCCGCTCCGTCGCCAGCGAGCGCAGGAACTGCACCGTCGCCTTTTCGACAACCGTGACGCCGCGGGAATCCTTCTGCGCCTTCTTCATTTGCTCTTCCCCGCCGCGACCCGTGGCCTCGCCTTGGCCCGCGGATGCTTGCGATAGACCTGGCGCAGCCGGTCGAGCGCCACATGCGTATAGATCTGCGTGGTGGCGATGTCGGCGTGTCCCAGGATGGTCTGCACCGTGCGCAGGTCGGCGCCGCCTTCCACCATGTGGGTGGCGCAGCTATGCCGCAGCATGTGCGGACTGACCTTGCGCCCCGTGGGCGCGGCCGCGGCCCGCACCATCTGCCACACCCGCTGGCGCGTGAGCCGCCGTCCGCCGCGGGCGATGAAGAGGTACGGCGAGTTGCGGTCGGCCAACAGCGCCGGGCGCCCGTCCTTGAGATACGCTGCGATCGCCTGCTGCGCCGCCCGCCCCAGCGGCACCATGCGCTCTTTGTCTCCCTTGCCGCGGACCAGCACGTAGCCCAGGTCGAGCTTCAGGTCTTCCACGCCGACGCCCACCACCTCCGTGACCCGCAGCGCTCCGCCGTAGAACATCTCCAGCATGGCGGCGTCGCGCGCCTGGAGCGCCGGCGCGAGTTTGCGGTCGAGGTCGCGCGCCGGTCCGCCCAGCATCATGCCCATCTCATCCTGGGTAAGCGCCTTGGGCATGATCTTCCACTGTTTTGGCGATTCGATGTTCAGTGTGGGATCGCGCTCCACGTGGCGGTCGAGCAGCAGGAAGCGGTAGAAGTGCCGCAGCGCGGAAAGCTTGCGCGCCACCGAGCGGCCGTCCACCGCGTTCGAGTAGAGCTGGTCGAGGAAGTCGCGCACGTCGCCGCGCCGCGCCTCGGCCGGGGTGCGCTTCTTCCTCTTCAGCAGGTCGGCGAACTGGCGCAGGTCGCGCGCGTAGGCGGCGATGGTCAGCGGCGCCAGGCCCTTCTCCACCCGCGCGTAGTCGAGGAAGGCGGCCAGCAGCGGCTCTTCGCAGCGGGAAGGCACGGACCCAGTATGCACATTATCGGACGCTCCGGTGAATAACCAGCCGGGTGCGGGCGCGCCTCCCCGCCGCGCCGCTAGGGCCGGAAAACCGCGTCAAATGGCCGCTTCCGGTTTGACAGGCCCACCGTCCAAACAGTACCTTGCTTGCCCCTAGTCTTTTTCCATCGGAGGCTGCATGAAATCCCTCATTCGCCGAATCCTCCCCACCCTGGTGTGCCTGGGCCTGCTGGCGGGTATCGCTTCCGCGCAAGACCTGGCTTCTTTCGAAAAGCGCATCACGGTGAAGAAGCTGCCCAACGGCCTGACCTTGATCGTCTGTGAGCGGCCGGAGGCGCCGGTCTTCTCCTTCTTCACCCACGTGAACGTAGGCTCGGTGCAGGAAGTGCCGGGCATCACCGGCCTGGCCCACATGTTCGAACACATGGCGTTCAAGGGCACGGACAAGATCGGCACCACCAACTACGCCGCCGAAAAAGCAGCGCTGGCCAAGGTGGAGAAGGCGTACGCCGCCTATGACGCCGAGCGGCGCCGGCCCATCGGCCGCAACGACAAGAAGGTGGCGGAGCTGGAGAAGGGGGGGGGAGAAGCCCACGCCGCCCCCCCCAAAAGCGACAGCGGAAACAAATATTGGGGCCAGAA
>CBRAFF010000319.1:0-2413 GCA_967755155.1 uncultured bacterium | reverse complement strand
AAGCCCATGCGCTTCACCACGTCGCGGAACTGGTCGAAGTCCACCGGCTTCTGCAGGTAGCTGTTCACGCCCAGGTCGTAGCTGCGTACCAGGTCGGAATCCTCGCGCGAAGAGGTCATGACCACCACCGGGATGCGGCGGGTGCGCGGGTCGCTCTTCACCGCCTTCAGGACTTCCATGCCGTCCACCTTGGGCAGCTTCAAATCGAGCAGGACCAGCTTCAGATGGGCGTGGTTGGGCCTCTGCGGGTCAAAGAGGAAGGCCAGGGCCTCCTCGCCGTCCCGCACCACGTGGATCTGATTGGCCATGTGCTCCTTGCGCAGGGCGCGCAAGGTCAGCTCCGCGTCGTCGGCGTTGTCCTCCACCAGCAGGATCTCAATTTCCTTGCCCTCCTCTTTATCCTTTTCCTTGTCCTTATTCCCCATGGGCTCCTCCAGTTTGCACGACAGTTTGCCGCGGCGCGGCTTGGGCGGCGCCCAAGGTGAAGTAGAACGTGGCGCCGTGGTCGAGCGCGGCCTCCACCCAGATGCGTCCGCCGTGTTTGTGAATGATCTTCTGCACCAGGGCCAGGCCCACGCCGGTGCCTTCAAAGTCCTCGGGGCGGTGCAGGCGCTGGAAGACGCCGAAGAGCTTGCCGGCGTACTTCATGTCGAAGCCCACGCCGTTGTCGCGGACGAAGATGGCCGGCTCGCCGTTGTGGGTGAGTTGCCCTACCTCAATGACCGCCTGCTCGCGCGGGCGCGTGTACTTGACCGCGTTGCTCAGCAGATTGGTGAAGACCTGCTTCATCAGCGCCGGGTCGCAATCGGCGTAGGGTAGGCGGCTGACGCGCCACTCGATGGAGCGGCCGTCGCTCTCAGCCCGCAGGCCGGTGCGCGCCTCCTCCACCAGTGAGTTCAGCCCTGTGATCTGGCGTTGGAGCTCACGGCGTCCCAGGCGGGAGAAGTTCAGCAGCTCATCGATGAGCGCGCCCATGTGCTGCGCGCCGTCGCAGACGCGCTCCAGCAGCCGCCGCGCCTCCTCTTTCATCTCCGGCCCGTGGTCCTCCAACAGGATCTTGGAGAAGCCGTTCACGTGGCGCAGGGGCGCGCGCAGGTCGTGGGCGACGGAGTAGCTGAATCCCTCCAGCTCCTGGACGGTGGCGGCCAATTCTGCGGTGCGTTTGTCCACGCGTTGTTCCAATTCGTCGCGGCCCCTTTCCAGTTCCACGTCCCGTTCCTCGATCTGTTGCAGCATCTGATTGAAGGTCTCAATCAACAGCCCCACTTCATCGCGGTTGCCCGGCTTGGCGCGCACGGAATAGTCCCGACCCTGCGAGACGATCTTGGCGGTCTCCGCCAGCTCCAGGACCGGCCGTGCAATCAGCGATTGCAACCGCGAGGCGATGACAAACGAAGCAAGAAAGGAGACTCCCAGCACCAGCAGTAGGATGACGGCGTAGCGCCGCACTCGCCGACCCATGCCTTGCAGGTCGGACTGGATGTACACCGTGCCCAGTCCCTCGCCGTTCTGCACGATCTGGCGGAACAGGACCAGGTTGCCGCCTTCGAAGGTATCCCGGTCGGCCTGCAACCCCGCCGCCCGTGGCAGAGAAGACTCAGCCTGCGTGCCGGGGCGACTGTAGGAGGCGAATCGCTGGCCTTCCCGGTTGTAGATGGCGGCAGCGCGGATCTCCGGCTCGGCTTTGAGTGCAGCCAGAGTCTGCTCGGCTGCGGGTTGGTCCTGGAAAAGTAGCGCGGCGGCGCTGTTGGAGCCCACGATCTGCGCTTGCGTGGAGAGCCGGGTCAGGAGCTCCCCGCGGAAGGCCGTCCATTCGTAGGCCAGAAAGGCAGCACAGGCGAGGACCAGCGCCGTCCCGCTGGTCAGCATGCTGATCCAGGTGAGCTTCTTTCGGATCGAATAGTCCCGAAGGTTCAGCATCGGTTCACACCCCGGACTGCGGGCTTTCGTGGATGATCCTGGCCAGCTTGAGCAACTGGGAGCTGATGGTGAGTCCCGCTTGCTCGGCCGCGTGAGGATTGATCTCGAAGCGCACTTTGCTTCCCTCCAACCGGAAGTTGATCATTCCGCCGCGGTGGGCGAAGCGCGCGGCCTCGCCCACCGTCAACACGCTGCGGCCGCGCAGCACCGCCAGAATGTGCGCCAGCAGGGCGTCCTCGGACGAGCTGATGAACAGGATGCGGCAGTCGCCCGCGTCCTCCACCCGTTCCAGCCGACGCGCCACCAGCTTCATGCCTTGGATGGACTTGTCCTTGATCAGATCTTCCAAGACCGATCCGAAGGGGTCCTTGCCCAGCACGCATAGGGTGAAGGTGGAGGGAGGCGGGGATTGCGGCGGCCATTCCACACACCTGCCGAAGTTATAGAGAAACGCCGCCTTTACTTGGTACTCGCTGGGAGCGGGGTCCTGCAC
>CBRAFF010000318.1:0-2419 GCA_967755155.1 uncultured bacterium | reverse complement strand
CCGCGCTCACCCGCACCATCAACTATGCCGGCAAGCAACTCGGCATGTTCAAGGACGAGAAGGAAAGCCTGACCGGCGACGACGTGCGCGAAGGGCTGGTCGCCGTCATCAGCGCCAAGCTGCCGCAGCCCCAGTTCGAGGGCCAGACCAAGGGCAAGCTCAACTCCGACATCGCCGGGGTAGTGCAGGCCTTCGTCAACGAGCGCCTGGGAGCGTTCTTCGAGCAGAACCCGCCGGTGGCGCGCAAGATCATCAACAAGGCGATCGAAGCGGCGCGCGCTCGCGAGGCCGCGCGCAAGGCCCGCGACCTCACCCGCCGCAAGGGCGCGCTCGATGGCGGCGGCCTGCCGGGCAAGCTCGCCGACTGCTCCGAGCGCAACCCGGAGCGCTGCGAGCTGTATCTGGTAGAGGGTGAATCCGCCGGCGGCACCGCCAAGCAGGGCCGCGACCGCCGCTTCCAGGCCATCCTGCCGCTCAAGGGCAAGATCCTGAACGTAGAAAAAGCGCGCTACGACAAGATGCTGGGCCACGAAGAGATCCGCGCCATGATCACCGCCCTGGGCACGGGCATCGGCAAGGACGACTTCGATCCCACCAAGCTGCGCTACGGCAAGATCATCCTCATGACCGACGCTGACGTGGACGGCTCGCACATCCGCACCCTGCTCTTGACCTTCTTCTTCCGCCACATGCAGGAGCTCATCAAGCGCGGCCACATCTTCATCGCCCAGCCCCCGCTCTACCGCATCAAGAAGGGCAAGAGCGAGCAGTACATCAAGGACGACCGCGAGTTCGTGCGCGTGATGGTGAAGCGCGCCTCCGAGGGCATCGTGGTGCGCTACGGCGAGGGCGCCGCCAAGCTGGAAGGCCCGCCGCTGGCCAAGTTCATGACCACGCTCAACGAGTACCTGGGCTTCTTCGACAAGGTGGACAAGCGCCTGCGCAACGAGCGCGTCACCGACCTGCTGCCCCGCCTGGGCTTGGCGCTGCGCGCCGACTTCGAAGGCGACAAGAAGACTCCGCCCTCGAAGATCGAGAAGCTGGAGAAAAAGCTCAAGAGCCTCAGCAAGGACGAGGGCTTCAAGGAAGTGAAGCTGGCCTTCGACGACGAGCACAACCTGTGGCAGGCGCACTTCACCGACTCGCAGGGCGCCGACCGCGTGGTCAACTGGCAGCTCGCCGCCACCCCCGAGTACCGCCAGATGATCTCCAAGTACAAGCAGATCGGCCCGTACATGGAGCCGCCCTTCGTGGTGGAGCACGTGGCCCGCGCCGCCGCGAACGGCTCCGGCGACGAGGCGGACGAGGCCGAGGGCCCGGAATCGGAAAAGGCCGCCGAAAAGACCGCGAAGAAGGCCCCCAAGGCCGCCGCGCGCGCCAAGAAGTCCTCGGACGAAGAAGTGGTGGAGAAGGGCTCGGCCCGCGAGCTCTTCGAATACGTCCTCGCCACCGGCCAGAAGGACTACGCCGTGCAGCGCTACAAGGGCCTGGGCGAGATGCGCGCCGACCAGCTCTGGGAGACCACCATGGACCCCGAGCGCCGGACGCTGCTCGAAGTGAAGCTGGAAGACATCGCCGAGTGCGAGACCATCTTCACCACGCTGATGGGCGAGGACGTCGAGGCGCGCAGGAAGTTCATCGAAGAGAACGCGCTGGACGTCAAGAACCTCGACATCTAACTCCTACCGCGGATTTGCGCTGATTCACGCGGATTACCTTCTTTCGCCTCAGAGACAAAGGGGCGCAGAGATATCCTGCGCCCTTCTTTTTGCCCGTCCTCCTCCGGGCGTTACTTTGGTCATCTTGTTATGGGCGTGAGCCGCTCGGTAGCATCCCGGTGTCTAACCAGACCATATGAACGCCTCCGTTCATGCCGCGAGCCCGGCTGCGGTAAAGACCGCGGCGACTCCTTCCGCATCACCTTGAGACGGGCTTCCGACGGAGCAGGTTGCTCCGCAGGAAACGATGACTACGCGGTCGGTGGAGATCCCCAGCAAGCAGCCGACGATCTCAATCGAGCCGGTACCCCTTCTGCCGTTCTCGCTCGAGCCGGCCGCGCTGCTAATGGTCCTGGGCCTCTTCGCCTGGACGCTTGCGCGAGTCCTGCGGCGCCGTCGGCGTCAGCCCGAGGCGTGGCCTGTTCCATCGCTGCTGGGCCTGGAAGCGATACTCCCGGAGCCCGTCAGCCTGCCCAAGCCTGAGCCGCCTCTTCAGGGCGCCGAGCCTGCTCCCGTCGACGCAAATGCCGAGGTAGGCGAGGAAACCCGCGAAGAGGAGTTGGAGCTGGTCGCCTAGCCTGCGAAGGCTGCTTCTCGAACCGTCTAAGAATTTCCTGCAAGCTCCCCTCTCCCCTCCGTTCTTCCCCCGTAGCACGGAGGAAAGTCATGCACCGCAAGCTCTTAGGGTTCCTGGTAGCACT
>CBRAFF010000317.1:0-2431 GCA_967755155.1 uncultured bacterium | reverse complement strand
CCGTGGTGTCGCCACCGGGGAAGACGAGGCGGCTCACGGGGATGGGGACGAACCAGTTCCCGCGGCGCAGGTTGGTGGGGTCCTTGGGGACGGTGGTGCCGTCGGGGTTGAGCAGCGGGAAATCGATCTTGTCCACCAGGAAGGCGACGGGGGAGACGGCGCGGACGTCGAAGCCGCGCAGGTCGGTGTCACCGCCGATGTAGAAACGCTGGAAGGGCGGCGCCACCTGCCCGCCCCAGCCGGTCATGAACGACCCCTGCACGCGGACGCCGAGGGTGTTGCGGTCCTTGTTCATGGGCCGGAAGTACTTGAACTCCACGATGGGGCGGACGTAGCGGACGTTGCCGCCCAGGCCGGCGAACTCGCCTCCGGCGAAGAAGCTGTGCCCGCTGTGTGGGCGCTGCGGATTGTCAATTCTGCTGAAGGAGAAGGTGGTCAGAATCTTGCTGGTGGCGATGCCGTTGAGCGCGGCCGGTCCGGCAATGCCGCGGAAGGCCAGTTGCTCGAACAGATTCCGCGAAGCTTCGCTGAATACCTGGATGGAAGTGGTGTCGAAGGAATAGGTGAGGCCGACGCGCTTGAGCGAGCGCTTCAGCTGGTAACCGAGGGAAGTGGTGAATCCCGTGCTGGATGTGTTGTAGTTCTGCAAGCGGTCGAGGATGGCGGAGGGGATGTTGAGGTCCTGGCCCTGGGCGAGGGCCGCCTGCCGCGCCTGGTTGTAGTTGTATTTGCGGGCGTACACGGTGAAGCCGAACTGCAGGGGCCGGTCGAACATGTAAGGCTCGGTGAACCCGAACAGGATGTTGCGCTCCAGGTCGCCGACGTTGGCCTCGATGCGGAGGGTCTCGCCCAGCCCCAGGAAGTTATTGGTCTCGTAGTTCAAGCCGATGAAGGAGCCGGAAAGGCCGCTGACGCCGCCGGTCAGGCCGACGCTGTTCCTTCCCTTCTCCTTGACCTTCAGGGTCAGGTCGACGGTCCCCTCTTTTTCGTTGAGCTTGCGTTCGGAGTCCTCTTCCGGCTTGAGCTGCTCGAAGTAGCCGAGCTGGTTCAGGCGCAGGATGCTGAACTCCCACATGCGTCCGTTGAAGATGCCGCCTTCCTCCACCCCCAGTTCGCGGCGAATCACCTTGTCGCGCGTGGTCTCGTTGCCGACGAACTCGATGCGGCGGATGTAGAAGGGCTTGCCCTCGTCCAGGTCGATCTCCAGGGTGATGACCTTCTTCACGTCGTCGATCTGCGTCTCCGGGACCGAGGTGAAGTTGATGTAGCCCAGCTCGCCGTACCCTTTGCGCAGGGCCTCCAGGCCTTTGCGGATGTTGTCGGTGTTGAAAATGTCCCCATCTTTCATGGGGAAGAGCGAGCGCAGCAGGCGCACGTCCTGGATGGCCTTGTTGTTCTTGAAGGTGATGCCGCCCAGGCGGTAGCGCTCGCCTTCCTCGATGGGCAGGGTGATATCCACGGCCTTGCCGCCGCCCTTCATGATCAGCGGGATGCGAAATCCTCCGGTGTCGCGCACCTGGGTCTTGGGGTCCTGCACCAGAGCCTTGAAGTAACCCCGCATCTGGTATTCGTTGCGCACCCGCTCCGAGTCCTCGGCCAGCTTGCTGGCGTCGTAGGTCTTGTGGAAGATGCTTTCCAGGAAGATGGAGTTGGGGATGCCGATGGGCTTCAGGTTCTTCATCGCCCGGCGCAACTCCCGGCTCCCGATGTTCTTGTTGCCTTCGAACTTGATGTCCCCCACCTTGACCTTGGGGCCCTCCTTGATGATGAAGGTGACGCCGACGGAGGCCGGGGGGATGGGCCGGACCTCGGAGCGGATGGTGGCGAACTGGCGTCCGTGCTCGGAGAGCAGCTCCTTGAGCGTCACCTCGGCCTTCTTGATCTTGGTGGGGTCGTACTGGTTCTCCACCGTCAGGCCGACCTTGCGCTCCTTGTAGCGGTCGAGCACGTCGCTGACCGAGACCGAGTTCAGGCCCTTGTATTCGATGGCGCGGATGGTGGGCTTTTCCTTGACGTAGATGTGGATGATCCAGCCCTTGGCGCTCTCTTCGCGCTCGAAGCGAACGTCTTCGAAGAAGGTGGTGTTCCACAAGGAGTTGAAGTCGCGTTGCAGGGCGGCTTCGTCATAGACGTCGCCGGCGCGGCTGAAGATGCGGGCGCGCACGGTCTCCGCCGGGATGCGGCGGCTGCCGTGGATCCGGATGTCCTGGATCAACTGCTGGGCCGCGGCCAGCCCCGGCAGGAACAACAGCGCCATCGCCAGCAGGAACAGGCCCCGCCAGCGACGGAACGAACCGCGACCGCCCTGGGTCACGTGCTTTTCCTGATAAGAGCCGGAAATAAGACGACCTCGACCGGGGAGTTAGAGGAAACGGGAATTATACGGTAGGCCCCGCTCCCGCGCAAAAACTATGAGAACAAAGATGCTTAT
>CBRAFF010000316.1:0-2460 GCA_967755155.1 uncultured bacterium | reverse complement strand
CAGGAAGGCGAGCGCCGCGACTTCAAGATGGAGCTCACGGTGCGCGGGCCGTACTTCGGGTACCAGCAGCGCTACCTGGTGCGCGTCTTCGTCAAGGTGGACCTGAAGCGGTTGCAGAAGACGGGCGTGGAGCGCGACCTGCATTTCGTGGCCAAGGTGGCCGATGAGAGCGGGCGCTGGCATCCGGACGAGAGCTACGGCGAGTCCCGGCTGCTGCGGCGCGCGGGCAGCGACCTGGTGCTGAGCGCGGAGCTCTTCTTCCAGCCCGGGCGCTACACCGTGGCAGCGATCGTCTATGACGGCGTGAGCGGTCAGCGCAGTGTGGCGTTCCGCAGGCTGAAAGTGCCCGCGGTCGAAGACGACCCCTTGCCGCAACTGGCGCGGGAGCTGCCGCGCATCGAGTTCCTCCCCGGGGCGCGCAGCGATGCCCTGCCGCTGGGCCGCGGGCGGGTCCTGCTTCCGCTGCGGACCCAGCGCCGGTTGCTGATCGAACTGGTGGTGGATTTCGGCGCCTTCCGCGAGGAGATGAGCGTGCGCCAGCAGAATTGGGACGCCTCCCGCATGGTGCAGATCGGCAGCCTGCTGGCGCAGATGCAGTTGGAGAAAGGATGCATGCGCGTGACCGGGCTGGACGTGCTGCGGCGGCAGGAGATCCTGTGGCGTGCGCCGCGCGAGGACGTGGACTGGCGGCAGACCCGGCAGGCGCTGCTGGAACGCTCGCTGCACACGGTGGGCGTGGATGAACTGAGCGCGCGGCTGGAATCGGCGCAGTACCTGCGGCGGCAGTTGGAGAGGCTGTGGAGCGAACCGCAAGCCTGTTCCGGCCAGCCGCCTCCGGACGAGCGGGTCGTCATCCTGCTGAGCCACGGCGTGCTCTTCCCGCTGCGCACCAAGGTCGAGCCCGCCCAGGTCACCCCCAGCTGCCGCTGCCGGTTCTTCTATGCCCGGCTGGAACCCAGTCAGTATTACCTCTTCGACCTACTCCCGAAGGTGCTGAAGCCGGTCGCGCCCAAGGTGATCCTCAGCCGCTCGCCGGAGGAGTTCCGCAGGGACCTGGGGGCGCTGCTGAAGGCGATCGAGGAGCCGGCGGGGCGGTGAGGCGGCGGGCGGCGGTCGCAGCAATCAGAAAAGCTTGAAGCGCAGAGGGCGCGGAGGTTTCGCGGAGGACGCGGAGAAAACCGCCCGGGCGGTCAGGGATTCAGGATGACCTTGCCGAACTGTTCGCTCTTTTCCATGCGCTCGTGGGCGGCGCGGGCGTCGCGCAGGGGGAAGCTCCGGTCCACCACCGGCTTCAGGCGTCCGGCGAAGACGTGGGCCAGGACCGCGTGCAGGTCGCCCATGGTCCCCATGTAGGAGCCCAGCAGCGAGAGCTGGCGCGAATAGAGGAAGCGCAGGTCGAACTTGGCTTCGGGACCGGTGGTGGCGCCGCAGGTGACCAGCTTGCCGCCGGGCTTGAGCGAGCGCACGCTCTCCTCCCAGGTGGCCGCGCCCACGTGCTCGAAGACGATGTCCACGCCCGCCTTGGCGGTGATCTTCTTCACCTCTTCCGAGATCTTCTGCTTGTAATGGTCAATGGTGTAGTCGGCGCCCAGGTCGCGGGCGCTCTCCCGCTTGTATTCACTGCCCGCGGTGGCGATGACGCTTGCCCCCCAGAGCTTGGCGATCTGGATCGCAGCCGAGCCCACGCCGGAACTCGCGCCCAGCACCAGCACCAGTTGTCCCGGCTGGACCTGGCAGAGCGTAACCAGCATGTGCCAGGCGGTGACGAAGACCAGAGGGACGGCGGCGGCCTGGTCGTAGGTGAGTTCCTTGGGGATGGGGATGACGTTCACCGCCGGCACGGCGATCAACTGGCAGTTGCCGCCGTCGTTGCGATATCCGAGGACGCTGAATTCCGAGCACAGGCTCTGGCGTCCGGCGACGCAGTCAGCGCAGCGGTTGCAGAAGGTCATGGGCGCGAGCAGCACGCGCTGGCCTTTGGAGAGCCCCGTCACGTACTCGCCGACTTCGGCGATGTCGCCCGAGACGTCGGAGCCGTTGATGTGCGGCAGCTTCACCCCGGGCAGCCCCTTGCGGCACCACAGGTCGAGATGGTTCAGGGCGCAGGCCTTCACCTCGATGAGCACCTGGTCCTGGCGCAGGGTGGGCTCGGGGACGTCCTCGTACTTGAGGACTTCGGGGCCGCCGAACTCGTGGTAGCGGATGGCTTTCATCGTTGTGTGCTCCTGGAAAGGCTAATCTAGCACGCGACGCGCTACAATAATTCGCGGATGGACATCTACGAAGAGATCGTGCGGTTGCGGCGCGAGGGGCGCAAAGGGGCGGTGGCCACCATCGTCAACGTGCGCGGCTCCATCCCGTCGTTCGAGACGGCGAAGATGCTGGTGCGCGACGACGGCTCCATCGCCGGCACCATCGGCGGGGGCTGCGTGGAGGCCGAGGTGTGGCAGGCGGCCAAGG
>CBRAFF010000315.1:0-2480 GCA_967755155.1 uncultured bacterium | reverse complement strand
GGATCGGAGCGCAGCCGCGCGTCCATCTGTCCGTAACCGGTATCCACCGCGATCACGCGCCGGGCGCCGCGCTGCAGCAGGCAATCGGTGAAGCCGCCGGTCGAGGCGCCCACGTCCAGGCAGGTCTTGCCCTCCACCTCGACTCCCCAGCCCTCGAGCGCCGCCTCCAGCTTCACTCCGCCGCGGCTCACGTACTTCAGCTCCTCGCCCAGCAGCCGCAGCTTCGCCTCCGCGCTGACGTTCGCCCCGGCTTTCTCCACCTTCTGCTCGTCCACCAGCACTTTTCCGGCGAGGATCAGCGCCTGCGCGCGCTCCCGCGAGCCCGCCAGTCCGCGCTCCACCAGCAATTTGTCCAGGCGCAGCTTCACTCCGCTCACACTCCGGCGCGCGCGGCGCACATCCCGCTGTGCAATCCGTAGAAACCTTCCGTGATTGCTCGACTTACAGATTCAACGTTCTTCTTTTCCACACCGTTTTTCACATCCGTGTTGAAAACCATGCAGCGCCATTCTGTCACCCTGACGCCGCGAGCGCCAAAGCTCCTTCCCCAGCCCCACTTTGTTAACGACTTAGGCACATGCGGGCTCCGACTTTTGTTACAATATTCGTTTTGAAGGCAGGAGCGATGGCCACCAGACCCAAAGAGCGCCCCGGACCAGCCCCCAGGGCCTCCAAGCCCGCCCCACAACCCGTTCCGGAGCAGAAACCCATTGCCCAGCCGGCCAATGGCACCGCTCCCCTCAGCCAGGAGCTGCTGCAGCGGCTCTACTCCTACATGCTCAAGTGCCGCATGGTAGAGGAGAAGGCCCGCATCTTGTTCAAGCAGGGCCGCTTCTCCGGCAACTACTACGCCGCGGTCGGCCAGGAAGCCACCGAGGTGGGCTGCACCATCGACCTCGAGCCCGGCGACACCATCGCCCCCTCCCATCGTGACTTCATCAGCAACATCATGAAGGGGACGCCGCTCAACCTGATGTACGCCCAGCTCTTTGCCCGCAAGACCTCGCCCGATCAGGGACGCTCCTCCCCGGCGCACTGCGGCTATGCCCCCGGCAACATCATCACTCCCGCCTCCACCATCGCCGCCCAGCTCAACATCGGCACCGGCGTGGCCCTGGCCTACAAGCTGCAGAAGAAGCCCTACATCGTGATGGCGCTCTCCGGCGACGGCTCCACCAGCCTGGGCTTCTGGCATGAGGCCCTGAACTTCGCCGGGGTGCACAAACTGCCCATCGTCTACGTCATCCAGAACAACCTGTGGGCGGAATCGGTCTCCACCAGCCTGCAGACCGCGGTCAAGGATTTGAGCGTCAAGGCCCAGGCCTACGGCTTCCCTGGCGTCACCGTGGACGGCAATGACGTGGTCGCGGTCTATCGCGTGGCCCGCGAGGCCATCGACCGCGCCCGCTCCGGCGGCGGCCCTACCCTCATCGAGTGCAAGACCTACCGCTGGTACGGCCACTCCGAGATCGATCCCGCCAAGTACCGCACCTCCGAGGAATTGGAGGCCTGGAAGGCCAAAGACCCCCTCCCCGCCATGGAGCGCTGCCTCACGGGACTCGGCATGTGGCAGGACTCCTGGAAGAAAGAGCTCATCGACCAGTTCACCAAAGAGATCGACGAGGCGGTCGACTTCGCCGAGAAGTCTCCCTTGCCCGAGCCCGACGAGTGCCTGGACCACGTCTATTCCTTCAGCATCCGCGAGCGCGAATTGAACCGCAGGGTCTGGACCGCGAGCGGCCCCTCCCCTGCCGGAGGCCGCAAGTAGCGGATTGATTTGAAGATGTGCGTTTTTCGCGAATTGGAGAGGATTCACCGACTACTGAGTACTGAGTACTGACAACTGCCCTATGGCTTTAATCACCTACATTGACGCCATCAACACCGCCCTGGCCGAGGAGATGCGCCGCGACGAGCGCGTCTTCATCATCGGCGAGGACGTAGGCGTGATGGGCGGCGTCTTCAAGGCCACCAAGGGCCTCTACGACGAGTTCGGCCCCGACCGCGTGATGGATTCCCCCCTGGCTGAGGGCATCATCGTCAGCTCCTCCATCGGCGCCGCCCTCGCCGGCATGCGTCCTGTCCCTGAGATCCAGTTCGTGGACTTCGTCACCCCGGCCATGGACGCCATCACCCAGCAGGCGGCCAAGCTCCGCTACCGCTCCGCCGGCACCCAGACCTGCCCCTTGACCCTGCGCATCTGCTATGGCGGCGGCGTCTCCGGCGGCCTCTACCACTCTCAGACCAACACCACCTGGTTCGCCCACGAGCCCGGCCTGCGCGTCATCGCTCCGGCCACGCCCTATGACGCCAAGGGCATGCTCAAGGCCGCCATCCGCGACGACAACCCCGTCCTCTACTTCGAGCACAAGAAGCTCTACCGCTCCATCAAAGAAGAAGTTCCGGAGGAGGACTTCACCGTCTCCCTCGACAAGGCCGCCGTCCGCCGCCCGGGCAAGGACATCACCGCCATCTCCTAC
>CBRAFF010000314.1:0-2502 GCA_967755155.1 uncultured bacterium | reverse complement strand
AGCGCAGCCCAATTCACGAATACTACGAATAAGGGCAGAAAAAGGATGGTGATGTTGAAAGCGAACATGATGCCGACGTGCATGAGAAAGGCGGCGGGCACCAGCACGCGCTTTGCCGTCCGGCTGAACAGCACGGCGGGGAAGGCGAGCTCCAACAAAAGGCTTCCGGCGCCCATCGCTCCGCACAGCCACAAGTGTTCGGCCAGCCAGGGGCCGAGGGAATGGAACACCTGCGTCTGCAGATTCTGCCCCAGCGCCACCAGCCACAGCCGGATGAACTCCGGCGACAGCCAGAGCAGGCCGACGTCCACCAGCTTGGAATAGCCGGAGAAAAGATAGATGAAGCAAAGCTCCATCTGGATGAAACGTACCGGCCAGGCATATTCCCAGGGCAGTGCGGCTTCGTCCTTTTGCGAGGCCGGGCGCCACAGCGCGAGCGCGTTGCCGCAGGGCGAAGCGGACAGAGCGAGCAACGCCAGTACCGGGATAGTCAGTCCCCGCAGATAAGGGTTGGGATTCCAGAAGATGGTTTCCAGCGGGGCCAGATGGTAGAGAAGCAGCGCTGCAATAGTGGAACAGATCCTCGGCCATACTCCAACGAGAGTCAGGATGAGCGCCACGATGGCGATGCCTTGCAGCACGCGCTCCAGGGACTCGTGTCCCGGGAAGAGCAGGTAGCGCCAGCGCATGGGATGGGTGACGCCACTCCAGAAGGCCTGCGGCAGGCCCGAGGTCGCTGGCAGGTCGCGCGAGAGCACGACCCAGAGCGCGGTCGCGGCAACGAAGATGCGCGCCATGGCGAGGTTGAGTGCCGACCCCGCTGGGAAAAACAGGGCATCCCAGTGACGCGCCAGGCGGCCCGCGGTCGAGTTGGCGGAGGCCGTCATGGGGCGCGGGGAAACTGGTAGAGAAGTTTGCGACGGAAGGCCTGGGGATCGCGGGCTCGCTCCTGGACGTCCCAAGAGTCCTCATAAATGCGCAATCCGACGAAGCTTCCTTTGGGGAGGGCGACGCCCTGCTCCCAACTTCGGACGAACAGAAAATGCGAGGGTGCGGCGGCCCGGCCAAAGTAGCGCTCGAATCTTCCCACGCGCTCTCCGTGGACGGCGCGCAGGCGGCCTTCCTCCGCCAGGCGAAGCAGGTAGGCGGCGGCTTCGTCCTGCTGGGCGGCGGAGAGTCGGGGAAATCGCGAATCCAGCCAGGAGTAGAGTTCGATCGGAGTGAAGGGTTCGAGCGCGCGCGGATCCACATCGTATTCGACCGCGTTGCGATCGTAGACCCGCAACTGCAGAGCAGAATGGGGGACCTCAGGATAGGCGAAGACCAGCCAGCGGGAGAACGGCCAGGCCTCGCGGTGCAGCAGGCCCGCCGCCAGTCCTGCACAAGCCGCATAGGCCAACAGGAGGTTGACAAACTTCCGGAAGCTGGGCGAGCCTCTGCGCGTCGCCGCCAGCATCACGGTGACGACGAAACCCAGGAACAGCACCGTTCTGACGATTTCCGTCATCTGCCGGCCTCGGTGGCGGAGAGCATGACATGTCCGTCCCGGCAATAGAGGCGCCAGCCCTCGGGCACCGCCTCCACCGAACCGGGCGCGCGCGAATGCTGCGAGACTTCGAATCCGGCCACGGCCCGGTACGGCGCCCCGGCCAGCGGCTCCTGAAAGTGGGGATACAGGCCCGCGAGAAAGTGCCAGACGCGCTCGGCGGGCCAGTTCGCAAAGTCCACCATCGGCGTTCCTGGCCTGACGCGGGGAGCCGGGGTGACGGCAGCGGGATCCTGCGGCGTCCGCGAGGCACCGCCGTGCTCCAGCGCATCCGCCAGTTGGCTCAAGAGTTCCGCTCCTCGACGTGAGGCCTCATCGTGCAGCTTCTCGAGCGGCATTCCCCGTGACACGGGGAACGGTTGCTGCGCCAGGATGTCGCCCGAGTCGCCCCGGCTCGTCACCACGTGGACGGTGACTCCGGTGGCGCGGTCGTCGTGATAGTAGGTCCAGAAATACGGGTTGGGCCCGCGATGCCGGGGCAGTAGCGAGGGGTGAAGGTTGATGGCTCCCAGGCGGGGCACAGAGAAGAGCGCCTCCGCCACGAGCCAGGGGAAGGATGCGATGCAGATCAGGTCCGGGCTCAAGCTGCGAAGCTCGGAGGCGACGTCCGGATCGCCGCCGCTGTGAGCATGGATCACGGGAATCCCAGCTTTCCGCGCGGCCGCGAGAAACGCGTCGGCAGGACGAAGTCCCAGCGACCGAGCCCATCCGCCGATCCGGGAACGCCAGGAGGGCCCCTGAGGCCGCACCACCGCGATCACGGAGTGCTTCGCGGCCAGAGCTTGCAGGGCGGCGGCGGGCGTGGGGCCGCCGGCGCCGAAGAGCACGACCTTCACGGGGCGCTCCCCTCAAGGTTCCGGCTGCGATGGTGCTTGGGTTCTAGGCGCATGGCGCGGATTGACATCCGTCCTGCGCTTTTATACATTGCGGACGCTCGCCCGCGTTGACGTCATGTC
>CBRAFF010000313.1:0-2504 GCA_967755155.1 uncultured bacterium | reverse complement strand
CGCCTTGCGGCGATCGGCGCCCGCCGCCGGGAAGCGCTTGGCCATGGCCTGGATGTACTCGCGCTCGGAAGGCGAGACGTTGGCGGAGAGGTCCACCGCTTTCTGGATGGCCTCATGCGCCTGCTGGAAGCGCTCGTCGCTCGCGGGGTCGTTGTAGTTGGGGCCGACGGCCTCCGCGATGCCCCAGTAGGCCATCGCCATCTTGGGATCGAGCTCGGCGGCGCGTTGGAAGGAGCGCGCGGCTTCGTCGTGGTTGAAGCCGAAAATCAGGCGCAGGCCCTGGTTGAAGAACTTCTGCGCCTCCGGGCTGGTGGTCGTGACCGGATGCTCCAGGTCGCCGAAGCCCGCCATCAACGTGGCCGGCTTGGCTGCGGCATGGGCGGAGTGACCTTGCGCCACCGCCGGTACGCAGACTGAGAGCGCGAGCAGCAGGGAGCATAGGATCTTCATCTGGATAACCCTCCTTATCCGGGATCTCGCGGCACCTTGAAAGGCGCAAGCATTGTACGTTCCGGCTATCCCGGAGGCCAGCGCAAGTCCCGCCCGCCCAGCAAATGCAGGTGCAGGTGGAAGACGGATTGTCCCGAGCGCGGTCCCACGTTGTACACCGTGCGATAGCCGTCCTCGACCTTGCGCTCGCGCGCGATGCGCGCCGCCACCAACTGGCAGTGCCCCAGCAGTTCCGCGTCCTCGGCGGTAGCTTCCTTCAGCCCCTTCAGGTGCTTCTTGGAGATGATGAGGACGTGCGTGGGCGCCTGGGGATTGATGTCCTCGAAGGCGAAGGCGTGCTCGTCCTCATAGACCTTCTTCGCCGGAATCTCTCCGCTCAGGATGCGGCAGAACAGGCAGTCGGACATGAGGGGATTGTAAATCCAGCTTGTGGAGTCCAGTGCAGGGAAGCTGATGAGCCCTCGACCGGGGTGGTCTTGTATCAGGGCACGGCTTCAGCCGTGCCGAAAAAGTCGCAGAATAGAAGGGGCTTTAGCCCCTGAGGTCAAAGGGCGACTCTCTAGTCCAGCCGCACCAGGAAGACGTCGCCCTGCGGGGTATGGGTGTCGCGGGCCACTTCCTGGGCGCGCCGGCGGTCGTCCTGCAGAACGCGCACCCGCACCCACCAGTCGCCGGTGGGGCTGGGGAACGACAGCACTTTCGCCGTGCGATAGCGGCGGGCGAGCTTGCTCTTGAGTTCGGCGGCGGTCTCCTCATCCTCGATGGCGCCGATCTGCACCGCCCAGCGCCCGCCCGAATCGAGCGGCGCCGGCGCGCGCATCACCTCCACCCGCACCTTGGCGATGCCGGCGCGGCGCACCCCGATCTCGCTGGCCGCCGCCATCGAGAGGTCGATGATGCGGCCCTCGATGAACGGCCCGCGGTCGTTGATGCGCACCAGCGTGCGCTGCCCGGTGCTCAGGTTGGTCACGCGCACGATGGAACCCAGCGGCAGCGTGCGGTGCGCCGCCGTGGGCGCATTCATGTCAAAGATCTCGCCATTGGCCGCCGGACGGTTGTGATACGGAGGCCCGTACCAGCTCGCCAGCCCCGTTTCCACGTACAGGGGCTTGGCGTTGGCGGGGACGTTGAAGGTTTCCGCGGATGTGGGAGGGGGTGCAGCAGTGGGGGTGCGTGCGCGCTTGTTTCCGCCGCCGCCGCCGCATCCCGCCAAAAGCAGGGAAGTGGCCGCCAGCAGTAGCGCGGCGAGCCCGCGCCTCACGATGGGCCCGGTTTGTTCTTTTCCATGTACTCGGCCAGCTTCACCAGCTTCTCGGCCGCGACCCGCAGGCCCTGGCTGGAGTGCTCCCGGGCCTTCGGCACCACATCCTTCTCGATGTAGTTGACGATCTCGCCCAGTTCCCGGCCCACCGTTCGGCCGAATTCTTCCAGCTTCTCGACGGATTCCGGCTTCGACGGCTCGCTCACGTTCGTCCACCTCGATGTTTCGCGGATGCCAGGCAGCATCGATTATGTCGCCGCGCCGCGCCCGGGGTCAATGCAGCCGAACCACGGACGACATATTGGAACCGCTGGCCCACGCGAAGGTTGCATGGTTCGCTCCGCGTTCATCCGCGTGAATCCGCGGTAGGCACTAAGGTTTCTTCTGAGTGTCCACCAACCCGGCGAACTCCTGGAGCCTCCGCCCGTACTCCGCCCCCGCGCTGTAGGCGAGGTCGTTGTGCCCGGCGTTTTCTACCCACCAGTTGCGCTTGGGCTCGCGCGCGGCGCGGAACAGGGCCTCGCCGTGCCGGAAGGGGATGACTTCGTCCGCCGTGCCGTGGATGACCAGCACCGGGCAGCGCACCCGGCCCATCTTCTCCAGGTTGCTAAAGCGGTCGAAGGGAAACAGCGGGAAGGGAAGCAGCACGCGCTGGCCGGAGGTCAGCCCGCCCTCCAGGATCAGACCGGCGACCGGCTGGCGCGCCGCCAGGTCCACCGCCGGCACCGAGCCCAGCGAGCGCCCGAATACGATGACGCGCTCCGGCGGCGTCTTCAGCTCGCGCACCAGGTAG
>CBRAFF010000312.1:0-2506 GCA_967755155.1 uncultured bacterium | reverse complement strand
CTGTGACTCGCATCACCAGGGGTGGTGACAGCGGGGGGTGTGCGGTGGAAAACGCGCCCCGCGGCCGCTTCCGGACCGCGAACCACAAGGGCGGGCGGCCTTCCCGACGCCCCCCGGTGTGCCGCGAATCACCGGCCTCAGTGACGTAGGTCACCGCAGGCTTTTCCGCCAGCTTCTATGGTGGCTGTGGCTGCCCCGACCTGATCGGGGCTGGAGGTGAGTCATGGCAGCTCTTGCGTCCGGTTTTTGGGCCGAGTCCAAAGCGGTCCACAGCGAACACCAGGCCTTGCTCGAGGACTTGAACGAGCTCGATTTCGCCCTCGACGGCCTGGAATGCTATTCCGAGGTCTTCGCCAATCTCGCTACCGCGGGCCAAGTGCTGGCGTGTGGGGGCCGGGTGGCCCAGTTGCTCCCCGCACACTTCGGCCATGAGGAGGAGACCGTGCTCACCGGCGTGGCCAAGATCAGTCCCGACCTGGCCGAGTTCGCCGCCGAGATGCGGGCGCAGCACGAACATCTGCGCGTCCAACTGACGGATTTCTGCCTGGCGTTGGACCGCCTGCGCGCCGGAGACGACCTGGGCGAAACGCTCTACCAGTTGAAGGAGCGCGGCAAGGCCTTCACCTCGGAGATGCGCAGTCACGTCGCGCTCGAAGAGCAGCGGCTCAAGGGCTTCCTATAACCGCAAGAGCGTCTCGCGCGGGCCGACCCAAGGAGGGTGTTGTGGCGATCCTGAGTTCTGAGGACAAGGCTTCTTCTTCCGAAACCCAGCAGCAACCGGCCGCCTATCCGGGGACCACGGCGACCACCGACGGCTCCGGAGCGGTGGTGTGGGTGGAGTCCCACATCTCGCAGGGCGCCTGCGCCTATCCCATCACCCCCTCCACGCCCATGGGCGACGGCTTCGCCATGGAGTTCGCCAACGGCAGGAAGAACCTGTGGGGCGAGACCCTGCAATTCCTGGAGCCGGAGTCGGAGCACAGCTCGGCCTCGGCCTGCGAAGGCTTCGCGCTGGCCGGCGGGCGAGTGACCAACTTCACCTCGGGCCAGGGCCTGATCCTGATGAAGGAAGTGCTGTATGTCATCTCCGGCAAGCGCCTGCCGGTGGTGTTCCACGTGGGCGCCCGCGCCCTGACCTCGCACTCGCTGAACGTGCACTGCGGCCATGACGACGTGATGGGCGTGGCCGACTGCGGTTGGGGCATGCTGTTCGCGCGCAACGCGCAAGAAGCTGCCGACCTGGCGCTCATCTCCCGCGCCGCCGCCGAGGAGTCCGAGACCCCGTTCCTCAACATCCAGGACGGCTTCCTCACCACCCACACGCTGGAAACGGTGCGCCTGCCCGAGCCCGAGCTGATGCGCGAGCTGATCGCGCCCGCCGCCCAGCGCATCCGCAAGCTCTTCGACACGGCGGCGCCGCTTTTGAGCGGCCCGGTGCAGAACCAGGACAGCTACATGAAGGGCAAGGTGGCGCAGCGCTTCTTCTACGAGCGCGTCGCGCCGGCGCTGGAGTGCGCCATGGAGAAGTTCTCCCGCCTCACCGGGCGGCCCTACTCCCTGCTGCGCCCCTACCGCATGGAAGACGCCGAGTACGCCCTGGTGGGCATGGGCTCCATGATGGAGACCGCCGAAGCCACCGTGGACTACCTGCGCGGCCGCGGCATGCGCATCGGGCTGGTGCACATCACCAGCTTCCGTCCCTTCCCCTCGCGGCAACTGGCGCAGTTGCTGGCCAAGTGCCGCAAGGTGTCGGTCATCGAGCGCTGCGACGTGCCCCTGGCGCAGTCCAACCCGCTGACGGTGGAAGTGAAGGCGGCGCTGGCCGACGCGCAAAGCGGCCTGCTCGGCGAGCCCTGCGAGTTCGTCCCCCAGGTGTACTCCGGCGTGGCCGGACTGGGAGGCCGCGACGTGCGTCCCGGCCACTTCGTGGCCGCGGCGGAGAACATGGTGCGCCTGCACGGCCGCCCCTTCTTCGTGCTGGGCGTGCGCCACGCCGATGCCCTGCCCCTGGGGCTCGACCCGGACGTCCGTCCCGCTGACTCTTTCGCCCTGCGCGGACACTCCATCGGCGGCTTCGGCTCCGTCACCACCAACAAGGTGATGGCCGCGGTCTCGGCGGAGCTGTTCGGCATGCACGTGCAGGCCTTCCCCAAGTACGGCTCGGAGAAGAAGGGCCTGCCCACCAACTACTACCTCACGCTGGCCCCGGAACACATCCGGCTGCACGCCGAGCTGAAGGACGTGGACTTCGTCGCCATCCAGGACTCGAACGCCTTCCTGACCAGCGACCCGCTGGCCGGACTGCGCGAGGGCGGAGTCATCTACATGCAGTCGTCGCTCGCGCCCGAGCAACTCTGGGCGGCGCTGCCCGCGGCGGCGCAGGCGGCCATCCGCCAGCGCAACCTGCAGCTTTACCTGCTCGATGCCCAGCGCATCGCGCGCGATTGTTCCAGCCGCGCCGACCTGCAGATCCGCATGCAGGGCATCGGGCTGCTGGGCGCGTTCC
>CBRAFF010000311.1:0-2522 GCA_967755155.1 uncultured bacterium | reverse complement strand
GAGCGCCAGCCCGACGAACTCCAGCGCCGGAGACTCGCGCACGTCGTCGGTCTCTGTCTTGTAGGCCAGGCCGAGCACGCACACCGTCTTGCCGCGCAGCGTTCCCAGCTTCTCTTCGAGCTTCGAGATCAATTGCGGGCAGATGCCGGCATTGCTGACCGGCACACTCTCCACCAGCGGCAGGTTGCAACCGTGCTGCCGCGCCATTTCGGCCAGGGTGCGCGTGTCCTTGGGCAGGCAGGAGCCGCCAAAACCCGGCCCCGGGTGCAGGAACTTGGGCCCGATGCGCTTGTCCAGGCCCACAGCGCGGGCGATGGCGTGGACGTCGGCGCCCGTAGCCTCGCACAGCGTGGCCATTTCGTTGATGAAGGTGATTTTCGTGGCCAGGAAGGCGTTGGTGGCGTACTTGATGAGCTCGGCGGACTCGTGGTCCACCACCACGATGGGCGTCTCCAAGAGGTAGAGATGCCGGTAGACCTCGCGGGCCAGCGCCAGCGCCTTCTCCGACGTCCCGCCCAGGATGACGCGGTCGGGGCGCAGGAAGTTCTCGATGGCCGAGCCTTCGCGCAGGAACTCCGGGTTGGAGACGACATCAAACTCGCCCAGAGCCACGCCCGCCAGCTTTTCGCGCAGGCGGGCCGCCGTCCCCACCGGCACCGTGCTCTTGATGAGCAGCACTTTGTAGTCGGAGGTCGAGCGGACGATCTGCTCACAGACGGCGAACAGCGGGCCCAGGTTGGGCTCGCCCGTGGCGCGCTCCTCCGTGCCCACGGCGATGAAGAGGGCCGCGGCATGGCGCACCGCGCGCGCCAGGTCGCTGGTGAAGATGAGCCGTCCCGCCTGCTGGTTCTTGTGCACCAGCTCCTGCAGCCCGGGCTCGTAGAAGGGCATCTGGTCGCGCTCGAGCGCCGCCACGCGGGCAGGAGCGTTCTCCACTCCCTCGACGTGGTGCCCGAAGTCGGCCAGCGCGGCCGCGGCCACCAGGCCCACGCGCCCCATCCCGATGACGGCCAGATTCACTCGCTACTCTCCTCGAAGGCTTGCCCGCAAACCATTGATTTTACCAGAGGGTCCGGGCGCGACCGCCCGCGTGTTGCGGATCGGGACTTGCCGCCAGGCGTCCTCAGTCATCGAGTTACCGTCCTCCTGCGCACCTTTGATAAGCTGACGCCATGAAGCGACTCGAGTACAAACTGATTTTCGAACGCTCCCCCAACGATTCGGTGGCGGCCGCCAACAAGCTGACCACCACGGAGGGTTGGCGCATCTCGCACGTGGTCCCCCTGCCCGATGGACGGGTGATGCTGATCCTGGAGCGGGAGATCGAGGCGGCCGGGACCAAGGTCGCACCGGCACACTGATCGCCCTTGGCCCTCATCCTCATCACCGGCGCCGCTGGATTCATCGGCTCCCACCTCGCCGAACGGCTGCTCGCCCGCGGCGACCAGGTCATCGGCCTCGACAACTTCGACCCCTTTTATCCCCGCGAAGCTAAAGAGCGGAACCTCAGCGGACCGAAGGCGCATGCCGCCTTCACCTTCGTCGAAGCCGACTTGCGCGATGCGGGCGCCATGGCCGACCTCGTGGAGCGTCATCGCCCGCAGCGCGTCGTACATCTGGCGGCCAAGGCAGGCGTGCGGCCGTCGCTGGAAAATCCCGCGGCCTACGTGGAGGCGAACGTCCATGGAACGCTCAACCTGCTGCTCGCCTGCCAGCGCACGCCGGTCGAGCACTTCGTCTTCGCCTCGTCGTCGTCCGTCTATGGCAAGGACGTGCAGGCCGCCTGCTCGGAAGACGCGCCCACCGACTCACCCGCCTCGCCCTACGGCGCCACCAAGAAGGCCGGAGAGGTGCTCTGCTTCACCTACCACCAGCTCTTGAAAATCCCCGTGACGTGCCTGCGGCTGTTCACGGTGTTCGGCCCGCGGCAGCGGCCGGACCTGGCCATCCACAAGTTCGTCCGCCTGATCGAGGAAGGGAAGCCGGTGCCGTTCTTCGGCGACGGCTCCAGCCGCCGCGACTACACCTTCGTGGACGACACCGTCAGCGGCATCACCGCCGCCCTCGACCGTCCCGACGGCTACCAGGTCTACAACCTGGGCCGCGGCAACCCGGTCACACTCGCCGCCATGGTCGAAGCTGTGGAGAGCGCCCTGGAAAAGAAAGCCGGGCTCGACCGCCAGCCCGAGCAGCCCGGCGACGTCCGCACCACCTGGGCGGACATCAGCAAAGCGCGAACGCGCCTGGGGTACGAGCCGAAGGTGCAGCTCGACCAGGGAGTCGAGCGCTTCGTGAAGTGGTGGCGCGGAGCCGGTCGCGGCGCCTAGCCGCTCGCGTTTGAGGCTTCTTCCGCGTAATTGCTATAATCGCTCGTCTGCACGCATCCAATCTGCTGAAGGATTATTCTTCTTCCAGATCCCACCGCAGGCCGCGCGGGACCCGCTCAGGGAACGCCGGGCGTGCGAGAGTGGCCAGGTAGCTCAGCTGGTAGAGCGCGGCCCTGAAAAGGCCGGCGTCGGCGG
>CBRAFF010000310.1:0-2526 GCA_967755155.1 uncultured bacterium | reverse complement strand
CGAACGGGTGACGCAAGGAGAAGCAGTCGATGGGAGTAACCGATCCGGTGGCAGATCTACTGGCGCGCATCCGCAATGCGCTCCAGGCCCGGCACCAGAAGCTGGACGTGCCTTCCTCCAAGCTGAAGCTGGAGATCGCCCGCATCCTCAAGGAGGAGGGCTTCATCGCCAACTTCAAGCCGGTGGAGGAAGAAGGCTTCAAGGTGCTGCGGGTGTACCTGAAGTACGGGCCCGACAACGACCCGGTCATCTCGAATCTGGCGCGGGTGTCGCGCCCGGGATGCCGCGTGTACGTGGGACGCAACGAGATCCCGCGCGTGCTGGGCGGGCTGGGCATCAACATCCTGACCACGCCCCGCGGCGTGATGACCGGCCGCCAGGCGCGCAAGGAAGGCGTGGGCGGCGAGATCCTGTGCGAGGTGTGGTAACGATTCCTGAGACGCGGCATGCCGCGTCTCTACGGAGAACCGGGAACCGAGAACTGCTATGTCGAGAATAGGGAAAAAGCCGATTCCCCTGCCGCAGGGCGTGAAGGTCCACGTGGAAGGCAACGTGGTCGCCGTCGAGGGACCCAAGGGCAAGGTGGAGACCCACCTGCCCGCCGGGGTGAAGCTCGAGCACAAGGACGGTCACGTGCTCGCCATCCGCGAGGACGATTCCAAGGCCGCGGTGCATGGCCTGGTGCGCGCCCTGGTCTTTAACGCCGTGCAGGGCGTGACCCAGGGCTGGACGCGCGACCTGGAGATCGTCGGCATCGGCTACCGCGCCGAGCTCAAGGGCAAGAATACGGTGGTGTTCTCGCTGGGGTATTCCCATCCCATCGAGTTCCCGCTGCCCACGGGCATCGACGTGACGGTGGACGCCAAGCAGGTGAAGCTGACGGTGAGCGGCGTGGACCGCCAGCAGGTGGGCCAGGTGGCCGCCGACATGCGCAGCCTGCGTCCCCCGGATCCCTACAAGAACAAGGGCATCCGCTACGCGGGCGAGCGGTTGAAGAAGAAGGTCGGAAAGACGGGGGCGAAATAAGGCGATGATTCCCCAGGTATCGAAGAACCAGACGCGGCAGCGGGTGCACAAGCGCATCCGGGAGAAAGTACGGGGGACGGCGGAGCGGCCGCGGCTGAACGTGTACCGCTCGCTCAACCACATCTACGCGCAGTTGATCGACGACTTTCAGGGCAAGACCCTGGTCTCGGCCAGCACGCGGGAGAAGGGCGCGACGTCGAAGACCGGAGGCAACGTGGCCTCCGCCAAAGCGGTGGGCAAGACGCTGGCCGAGCGCGCCAAACAGAAGAGCATCAGCAAGGTGGTGTTCGACCGCGGCGGCTACTTGTACCACGGGCGGGTGAAAGCGCTGGCCGACGCCGCCCGCGAAGCCGGATTGCAGTTCTAGGAGAGGGAACGGGGACGCAATGGCAGTGATGAAAAAGAGACTCGATGCGGGGAACTACCAGTTGAAGGACCAGGTGGTGGCGGTGAACCGGGTGACCAAGGTGGTGAAGGGCGGCAAGAACCTGTCGTTCGCCGCGCTGGTGGTGGTGGGCGATCCGGGCGCGGCCGTGGTGGGCTACGGCTCGGGCAAGGCCAAGGAAGTGCCGCAGGCCATCCGCAAGGGCATTGAGTCGGCCAAGAAGAACCTGCTCAAGGTCAACATGAACCAGACCACCATCCCGCACACGGTGCTGGGACGCTTCGGCTCGGGGCTGGTGCTGCTGAAGCCGGCGCCGGAAGGTACGGGTGTGATCGCGGGAGGCGCGGTGCGCGCGGTGATGACCTCGGCGGGCATCCAGAACGTGCTGACGAAATCCATCGGCACCGCCAACCCGCACAACGTCATCAAGGCGACCTTCGACGCGCTCAGCCAGTTGCGCGACCGCAATGACGTGGCCGCGCGCCGCGGCAAGTCGGTCCAGGAGCTATAGAGCATGACGGAGAAGACGCACAAGAAGGCGACCAAGAAGGCGGCGGGCATGCTGCGCCTGCGCTGGTTCCGCTCCGCCATCCAGGCGCCCATCAAGCACAAGCGCGTGGTGCGCGGGCTGGGCTTCACCCGGCTGAACCAGATCGTGGAGCGCGAGGACACGCCCTCCATCCGCGGCATGGTGAACAAGGTGCCGCACCTGGTGGAGATCGTGGACGGAACAAAATAGGGTTTCGAGTACCGAGAACTGAGAACGGACTTATGAATCTTTCAACTCTTCGGAAGCCGCGAAAGTCGACGGAAAAGCCCAAGCGCGTGGGCCGTGGCATGGGCTCGGGCATGGGCAAGACCTCGACCCGCGGCCACAAGGGACAGCGCTCGCGCTCGGGCTCGCGCATGATGCGCGGCTTCGAGGGCGGGCAGATGCCGCTGCACCGCCGCATCCCCAAGCGTGGCTTCTCCAACATCTTCCGGGTGGAGTACGCCATCGTGAACCTGGAGCGCATCGCGGCGCTGGGCGAGAAGACGGTGACGCCGGAAGTGCTGCACAAGGCCGGGGTGGTGCACCACGCCAGCGACCGCGTCAAGATCCTGGGCGACGGCGA
>CBRAFF010000309.1:0-2545 GCA_967755155.1 uncultured bacterium | reverse complement strand
GACCATCCTGGGCAGCGACCGGGAGCGGCTCTCCAAGCGCCACGGCGCCACCTCCCTCGAGAACTTCCGCGAGATGGGCGTGCTGCCCCAGGCGCTCATGAACTACCTGGGTCTGCTGGGCTGGGCGCCCACGGGCGGCGACCGCGAGATCTTCACCCGGGACGAGCTGCTCAAGGAGTTCTCGCTCGAGCGCGTGACCGCGTCGCCCGCCATCTTCGATTTCGAGAAGCTCTACTGGCTGAACCGGCAGTTCGTGAAGCAGGCGGGAGCCGGGCAGGTGGCGGAGCTGGGCCTGCCGTTCTTCGCCAAAGCCGGCTGGATGGCGGAGCAGCCCGATGCGCCCGCGCGCGCCTGGTTCGAGAAGGTGGTGGAACTGCTCGTGCCCTCGGTGGACCGTCTGGAGCAGTTGCCCGAGCGCGCCTCTGCCATCTTTGCATACGACGCCAAGGCGGCGCTGGCCGCGCCCGATAACGCCCAAGTGCTGGCCTGGGAGAAGACGCGCGCGGTCATCGCGGCGTTTGCCCAGCGCGTTCCCGCCAAAGAGGCGATGACGGTGGATGGGTTCAAAGCCATCGTCAATGACGTGAAGGCGGAGGCCGGCGCCAAAGGGAAGGAGCTCTACCATCCCATCCGGCTGGTGATCACCGGGTCGCACTCCGGGCCGGAGTTCGACAAGCTGATTCCCATCCTGGAAGAGGGCAGCGGGTTGAAGCTGCCCGCGCACGTGAAGAGCGTGCGCGAGCGGGCGGAGGAATTTGTGGCGGTTTTCGTTTGAAGCGCTCCTTCTCCCGCAAAGCGGGATCGGTCGCGCGAGGTCGGGTTAGGTCCGGTTACCCAGCGCTTACGCGCTGGGCTAGAACAAATCTCGCCCGCTGAAGCGGGCTGGGGCCGAGGCAAAGACCATGCTGATGCTGATTCTGGCGCTGGTGCTGGGGGTGGTAGTCGGGATTTTTTCCGGGCTGATCGGGATCGGGGGCGGGGTGATCGCGGTGCCGCTGCTGGTCTATGCCTTCCACATGGACCAGAAGATGGCGCAGGGAACGTCGCTGGTCATGTTGCTGGGACCCACCGGCCTCTTCGCCATCCTGGAGTACTACCGCGGCGGGAACGTCAACTTCAAAGTCGGGCTGCTGATGGCCGTGGGCGTGCTCGCCGGCGCGTACTTCGGCGGTCACTGGGCGCAGCAGATGTCGAACCCCCTGCTGCGGAAGATTTTTGCCGTGGTCATGGCCGGAGTGGCGGTGAAGATGTTTTTGCAGAAGTGACGCCGGCGCTATCCCAGCAGCCCGCGCAGCGCGCCCTCCAGTTCGGGATGGCGGAACTGGAATCCTGAGGCCTGGAGCTTTGCCGGCTGCACGCGCTGGCTGGAGAGCAGGAGCGCCTCCGCCATCTCGCCGAAGGCCAGGCGGGCGGCGAAGCCGGGCATGGGGAAGATGGTGGGGCGTCCCAGGACGCGTCCCAGCGTGCGGGTGAACTCGGCGTTGGTGACGGGGTGGGGCGCCACCGCGTTCACCGGTCCCCACAGCGACTCGGTCGCGAAGGCGTGCTGGATGGCGCCGACCACGTCGTCGAGCGCGACCCAGCTCATCCACTGGCGGCCGCTGCCCACCCGGCCTCCCAGGCCCAGGCGGAAGGGCGGAAGCATGCGCGCCAGTCCGCCGCCGCGCGGGCTGAGAATGAATCCGATGCGCAGGCTCACGGTGCGGACGCCGGCTTCGGTGGCAGGGGCGAGCGCCGCCTCCCACTGCCGCGCCACGTCGGCGAGGAAGTCGGTGCCGGGAGTGCTTTCCTCGGTGAGCAACTCGTCGCCGCGGTTCCCGTAGTAGCCCACGGCGGAGGCGGAGAGCAGCAGCTTGGGCGGGGTCTTGCTGCGCGCCACCGCCGAGGCCAGGGTCATGGTGCCCAGCTTGCGGCTGTTGAGGATGCGCGTCTTCTTGTCGCGGGTCCAGCGGCCCACCACGCTCTCGCCCGCCAGGTGGACCACGGCGTCGAAGCCCTCGATGCCGCCCACCGGATCGAACTGCCCGGTCGGGTCCCAGTAGATGTCAGGCGAGCCCGCCTCCGGGCGCTGGCGCACCAGGCGGCGAACGGTGTGTCCCGCGGATTCCAGCGCCGGGACCAGCGCCGAGCCTACGAAACCGGAAGCGCCGCTCACCAGGATGTTCATCGCATCGCCATTCTTGTGGAGCGAGGGCAGGGTGTCAATGGAAGGATTGAGGGGGCTGGACGCTCGCGCCGCTACCGCGACGGCAGCTTTGCCAGGAACTGTTCGCCGGCGCCGGAGAAGGTGCCGGAGAAATCGGTGATCTCGGTGGGCCGCAGCACGGCCGACTTCACGCCGGCGACGATGGCAGCCACAAACAGCAGGCAGCCGGTCAGGATGCCGAAGCCCACAGCCGCATCCGTGTTGCTGATCAGCGAGCCCACCAGGAGGCCGGCGGGAAAGAAGCCGAGGGCGAGCACCCAGGCGGCGGTCAGGAAGTTCTTGCGGCGCTGGCGGTGCTCGTCGCAGAGGGCGATGGCCAGGTCGGCGCGCTTGCGGATG
>CBRAFF010000308.1:0-2548 GCA_967755155.1 uncultured bacterium | reverse complement strand
CGGTGCGCGCCTTCGGCGGCATGAAGAAGATGCGCACCTGGTTCGCCGCCGACAAAACCGGCTTCCACATGCTGCACGCCCTCTTCCAGACCACGCTCAAGTACGACCCCATCATCCGCTACGACGAGTGGTTCGTCTCCAAACTCCTGGTGGACGACGGGCGGGTGCAGGGCGTGGTGGCCATCGAGCTCTCCACCGGACGCATCCAGGCCATCCTGGCCAAGGCCGTCATCCTGTGCACCGGGGGATGCGGGCGCGTCTTCCCCTTCACCACCAACGCCAACATCAAGAACGGCGACGGCATGGCGCTGGCCTACCGCGCCGGCGCGCCGCTGAAAGACATGGAATTCATGCAGTACCACCCCACCGGCCTGCCCTTCACCGGCATCCTTATTACTGAAGCGGCGCGCTCCGAGGGCGGCTACCTGGTGAACAAGGACGGCTACCGCTACCTGCAGGACTACAACCTGGGCACGCCGCAGGCCAAGCCCGTGCTGCGCTCCATGGAACTCGGCCCACGCGACCGGCTGTCGCAGGCCTTCGTCAAGGAGATGGAAAAGGGCCGCACGCTCCAAGGCCCGTACGGAGACTACGTGCACCTCGATGTGCGGCACTTGGGCGAAAAGGTCATCAACGCGCGGCTGCCCTTCGTGCGCGAGCTCTGCCTGAAGTACGAGAACATCGATCCGGTGAAGGAGATGATCCCGGTGCGCCCGGTGGTGCACTACATGATGGGCGGAGTCTCCACCGACATCCACGGCGCCACGCCGCTGGCGGGACTGTACGCCGCGGGCGAAGTCGCATGCGTCTCCATCAACGGCGCGAACCGGCTGGGCTCGAATTCCCTGCCCGAGTTGCTGGTGTTCGGCGCGCGCGCCGGGCGGGCGGCGGCGGCGTTTGCGTCGAGCCAGGCGGAGCCGGGCGACGCGGTGATGGCGCAGGCGCGCGACGAGAAGCGCCGGTTGGAAGAAGACTTCCTGGGGAAGAGCGGCGGCAAGGAACGCGTCGCCACCGTGCGCGAGGAGATGCAGAAGGCCATCGAAGCGGGCGCGGGCATCTATCGCACGGAATCGTCGCTGGTGGTAGCGGCGACCAAGCTGCGCGCCTTGCAGGAGCGCTCCGCCCACCTGGCCCTCGACGACCACAGCCGGACGTTTAACACGGAACTCACGTCGGCGCTGGAGCTGGGCTTCATGCTGGACGTGGCCGAATCCATCGTGCAGTGCGCCTTGCAGCGGACCGAATCCCGCGGCGCGCACCAGCGCACGGACTTCCCCCGGCGCGACGACCAGAAGTTCCTGGCCCACTCGCTGGTCTCACGAAATCCCGATGGCTCGGGGCGAGTAGAGTATCTTCCAGTGAAGATAACGCGCTGGCCGCCGGGAGAGCGCGTGTACGGCCAGCCGGCCGCGGAGGCAAAGAAGGGATAGCCGATGGCCGAGACCATCATCCTCGAGGTGACGCGCTACTCGCCGGAGCACGACCAGAAGCCGGCGCTCCAGCGCTTCGAGGTCCCGCTGCGCCCGGAGTGGGTCATCCTGGACGCGCTCAACTACATCAAGGACAAAGTGGACGGCTCGCTCACCTTCCGCTGGTCGTGCCGCATGGCGATCTGCGGCAGTTGCGGCATGATGGTGAACGGCGAGCCCAAGCTCACCTGCGCCACCTTTCTCCACAAGTACGAAGGCAAGGCGGTGCGCGTGGAGCCGCTGCGCTACTTCCCGGTGGTGCGCGACCTGGTGACCGAGATCTCCGACTTCATGCGCAAGCTGAAGCGGGCCAAGCCCTGGCTCATCCGCCGCACGGAGAAGCCGCTGGCCGAGGGCGAATACCTGCAAACGCCCGAGCAGCTCGACACCTACAAGCAATTCTCCATGTGCATCAACTGCACGCTGTGCTACGCCGCCTGCCCGGTGTACGGGCTGGATTCGGAGTTCATCGGCCCGGCGGCGCTGGCGCTGGCCCAGCGCTACAACCTGGATTCGCGCGACCAGGGCGCGGAGGAGCGCATGCTCACCCTCGCCCATCCCGACGGCGTCTGGGGATGCACTTTCGTGGGCGAGTGCACCACCGTTTGTCCCAAGCACGTGGACCCGGCGGGCGCCATCCAGCAGTACAAGCTGAAGGCGGCGATGCATTGGGTGAAGTCGCTGCTAAAACCTGGGAGCTAATGGACACGCATCCCGCCAATCCGCTGCCGCACTACACCGAATACCACCCGCGCTGGTATCGCCGGCGGGTCTCGACTTACTGGTGGCTGGGGCGGTGGCCGTATCTGCGGTTCATCCTGCGGGAGTTGAGCAGCCTGGCGGTGGCGTATTTCGTCCTACTGACGCTGGCGCAGGTCTACGCGCTCGGCCAGGGCCCGCAGATCTATGCCGAGCTGCAGGAGTGGTTGCGGCAGCCGGCGGTGGTGGCGCTCGACTCGCTCGCATTCCTGTTTGTGGTCTTCCACACTTACACCTGGTTCAACGCCGCTCCCAAAGCCATGGGGCACGCCCGGATAGAGGTCGGAAGGTGGCTCAAGCCCGGCTTCTTGGTAGGAATC
>CBRAFF010000307.1:0-2554 GCA_967755155.1 uncultured bacterium | reverse complement strand
GCATCAACGGGCGCCGCATGTACGAGACCTGGTACCAGATGACCGCGCTGCTCAAAGCCGGCAAGCTGGACCTGCACCCGGTGATCACCGACCGGCTCTCCCTGTGCGATTTCGACAAAGGCATGGCGCGGCTGGCGACGGGCGAGGCAAGCAAAATCCTGTTGTATCCCAACGGGGTGAAGTAGACCGTTACCGCAGATGGGCTAGGATGAACGCCGATCACGAGTCCGAGGGAGAGCCACTCCGTTCCCGGCTGTTTAGTTGGCTCATCAACGGGCTAGGGTTTGCCTTGGATCCGATCGGGGCGATTATCTTTTGGAACCATCCCGCAAACCAGCGCCCCGGATGGTGGCCATCGAAGAAGACCTCCAAGAAGACGGGAAGCGAGAGTGAACGGTAGCCAGCAACTCGACGAAGTGAAGGCACAGTTCGATGTTGCCTCCGCACGCGCCCGGCAGTTGCTCACAGAAACGAGCGCGGAGACGCTGACGCGGCGGCCGCAGCCCGGCCGCTGGTCGGCGACGGAGTGCGTTGCCCACCTCACGCTCACCAATCAGCACTATCCGCCGCTGATTCGCGGGGCGCTCGAGCAGGCGCCGCCGGGCGAGGGGCCCTATGGCATGGATTTTCGCGGTCGGCTGCTGCGCTGGATCCTGGAGCCGCCTTATCGCAGCGGAGTCAAGACCATGCCCAGCATGGAGCCGCCGGCAGGCGAATCCCCGGAGCAGGTGCTGGCCGCTTTTCTCGCTTCTCAGGAAGAGCTCCTGAAATTGCTGGAAGCGGCGCGCGGCAAGGCGATGGAGAAGACCACCATCACCTCGCCCTTCTCGAAGCGCATGCGCTACAACGCTTACTCCTGCTTCCAGGTGCTGGCAGCGCACGAGCGGCGGCACCTGTGGCAGGCGGAGCAGGCGCTGGCGCAAATGAAGACGCCCTGACGGACGTCTCTACGCGGGCGCTCTTCTTGTTTTAGAATCATTCCCCTATGGCGACGACGGCCGCGCGCACCAATCCACTCACCTACCTCACCGACCAGCTCAACGACCTCAAGCAAAAAGGCACGTACTTCAAGCTGCGCGTGCTCGAAGACGAGCAGGCGCCGGCGTGCACCTTCGACGGCAAGAAGGTCATCAACCTGGCCTCCAACAACTACCTGGGCCTGACCACGCACCCCAAGCTGCGGGAGGCGGCGCTCGCGGCGACGAAGAAGTACGGCGTGGGCTCGGGGGCGGTGCGCACCATCGCCGGCACCATGACGCTGCACATGCAACTGGAGGAGCGTATCGCGCGCTTCAAGAACGTGGAAGCCTGCGTGGTCTTTCAGTCGGGCTTCGCCGCCAACGCGGGCACGGTCTCAGCCATCCTGGGCAAGGACGACTTCATCATCTCCGACGAGTTGAACCACGCTTCCATCATCGACGGGGCGCGACTGTCGCGGGCGAAGATCCTCGTCTTCCGCCACAAGGACATGGCGCACGCCGAGGAGCAACTGGCGTCGGTGAAAGACCAGCCGGGACGCAAGCTGCTGATCACCGACGGCGTGTTCTCGATGGATGGCGACATCGGGCCGCTGCCTCCGCTGTGCGCGCTGGCGGAGAAGTACGGCGCCATCATGATGGTGGACGACGCGCACGCCTCCGGGGTCCTGGGCCGCAACGGGCGCGGGACCATCGACCACTTCAAGGTCCACGGGCGCGTGGACGTGCAGGTGGGCACGCTTTCGAAGGCCATCGGAGCGCTGGGCGGATACGTGTGCGGCACGCGCGACCTCATAGAGTTCCTCTACCATCGCGCGCGGCCTTTCCTGTTCTCCACTTCGCACCCGCCTTCCGTGGCGGCGACGTGCATCGCCGCCTTCGACGTCCTGGAAAACGAGCCGGAGCGCATCGAGAAGCTGTGGGAGAACACGCGCTTCTGGAAGAAGGAACTGGAGGGACTGGGCTTCAACATCGGCGGGGTCAACACGCCCGAGAGCGAGACGCCCATCACGCCCATCATCATCGGCGACGGGCGGCTGACTATGGAGTTTTCGCGCGAGCTGTTCGCCGAAGGCGTGATGGGCACCGGCCTCGCCTTCCCCACCGTGCCCGAAGGCAAGGCGCGCATCCGCACCATCGTGACCGCCACCCACACGCGCGAGGAACTGGAGCAGGCGCTGGAGGTACTGAAGCGGGTGGGGAAGAAGAAGGGAATCCTCTCGGATTGAGTCATTGAGTCATCGGGTCATTAAATGATTGAGAATCCGAAGCGGGCGGCGGCCGTTTCAGTCGGCCCGGCGGCGCTGGCGGGCGCTGCGCTAATGGCGCCGTATCTTGCCGCCGCCGGCTACAGCGCCCTCACCCTCGCCATCGTTTTCTTCTTCTCCCCTGTATGTCATCAGGACCCAGCGCGGTCGTTCTGGGTCTTCGGGGGGCCCGTCGCCGTGTGTGCGCGCTGCCTGGGAATCTACCTGGGAGCGGCCGTGGGGGCGTGGATCCCGGCGCCTCGCCGGGTGCTGCTCTCTGGACTAGTGCTGTTTGCCGCCCTCAACCTCGCGGACGTCCTGACCGAAGTC
>CBRAFF010000306.1:0-2565 GCA_967755155.1 uncultured bacterium | reverse complement strand
GCAGCGTGGATTCGTAGGCGGAAACGGTGCGCCCTTCCTCGGCGCCGGCGGGCTCCAGCATGCTGATGGTGGGCGGAGGAGCGGGCGGCGCGGCGGGCTTGGGCGGAGCATAACGCGCGTACCGCGCCTCCGCCATGGCGATGGCGTCCTCCGGGTTGTTGGCGGCGTTGATAAGTTCCTGAAAGCCGGTGGTCTTGGGGCGGCCGCTTTGCAGGTTGCTGCGCGCGACCTGCCAGAAGTGGTAGTTCTTTCCCCGGAAGCGGAGTTCGGCGGCGCGATTGGGCAGGCCCATGGTGGTCCACTCCTTGGCCACCTGGAGCTCGCTGCGGCTGAAGGAGAAAGCATTTCCCCCGCCGCCCCGCACCACCTCATAGCGGATGGTGTCGCGGGAGAAGTAGAGCCAGCCGTAGTCAAACGCGGCAAAAAGGCCGGCGCCGCCGATGTGCGCCACGGGATAGCGCACCGCGGGGTTGTCGCCGGGATTCACCAGTTCGCCATCCGAACTGGCGCCGCTCATGGTGGAGCGGCTCTGTCCCCCGAGCGGCAGCCCGCTCAGGCACAGCAGCAGAAATCCGAATAAGGACAACCTGCGAAGAAAGCGTTCCATGACCCTGGGTTCCCTTGCGGCAAGCGAGCGCGACCATTCTAGCGTTTTCCGGGGGGAGCGGCGCTACTTCCGTCCGGATTCCGGGGCCTTGGCGGCGGCGGCGGCGCGGTTCACTTCCAGCTTGATGGGCACGCGGAAGCCGCTGGTCGAGAGCACGTATCCCTCGAAGACGTTGGGCCCGGGCGTCAGGGAGAGGACGGTCTGGAAGCGCACGCTGCCGTCGGAAGCGTTTTCGGTGGTCAGTTCGGTGCCCGCCAGCTCGACCTTCTGCACGTTGCGGAAGCCGAGCGCGACGCCCCGGGCCAGGATGGCGGAGCTGGAGGTCTCCATCGCGCCGTTGGGCGGATTGAGCCAGCGCACCTGGGGCCGGCTGAGCCGGAAGCTCATCCGGGTCTGCGCGTTGTCGCTGGAGCGGGCCACCACGGTCACCTTGGTCCAGGAGGAGCCCAGCGAGAGGTCGATGAACTCGAACTGCGCGCTCTGCGGCGAGAGCGTCTTGAGCGAGGCGGGCTGGTCGTTCACCAGCACGGCGCTGATGCCGCTGGCGTGGGCCGCGGTGCCGCGCACCGTGGAAGAAACGGTCTCCACCTGCGCGCCGTCGAAGGCGTCCGCCGGCTCCGCCATCTGGATGGTCGGCGCCGGCCGGGAGGCGGACGAGGCGCCGGAGACATCCGCGGCGGGCGCCGGGGGCGGCGCCGCCGTCGCGCTCGCGCCGGGCGTGCCGCCGGCGGGCAAGCGCTTGACCTCCAGCTGGAAGGCGACGCGGAAGCCGCTCGACCCCACCACCACTCCCGCGAACCTGTTCTGTCCCAGCGTCAGCGGCAGGATGGTGTGGAACTCCACCGTACCGTCGGCCAGCTTCTCCAGGGTCAGGGAGGTGCCCGCCAGCTCCACCTTCTCCACTCCGTTGAAGCCTACGGCGATGCCCTGGGCCAGGATGGCGGTGGCCACGGTCTCGACCGAGCCGCTGGGAGGATTGAGCCAGCGCACGGTGGGCCGGCTGAGCTTGAAGCTGAGCCGCGATTGGGAGTTGTCGGTGGCGCGCGCCACCACCGTCACCGGAGTCCAGGCGTCACTCAGGGGCAGGTTGGGGACCTCGAACTGCACGCTCTGAGCGGAGGTCGGCTTCAGCGTGGCCAGGCTGTCGTTCACCAGGACCGCACTGATGCCGCTGGCGTGCGTAGCGGTGCCGCGCAGGGCGCCGGCGGCCGTCTCCACGGATCTGCCCTCACCCGCGCCCGCGGGATCCAGGATCTGCAGCTGGGGCGAACCCACCGGCTTGGGCGCCGGCGGAGGCACGGTCTGGGCCACCGGCTTGGGCACGACCGGCGCGGGAGCCGGCGCGGACGAAGTCGCGGGCGGAGGTGCGGACTGCGCCGGAGGTGGCGGGACCGCAGCCGCCGTCTTGGGCCGGACCGGTCCCTTGTAGGCCTTCATCAGTTCGAGCAGCAGCTTGGAGTCGGCGCCCACGGCGCGCAGGCGCTTGTCCACGTCGTCGGTGACCTCGAAGTCCACGCCGTACTGCTCAGCCAGGGAGGCGACACGCGCTTTGGGCAGGTTGCGCAGGGCCGTCTCCACCTCTTCCAGCGTCAAAGCCGGCGGGCCGGGAGGCGGTTTGCGGGTCACGTCCAGGCTGAAGTTCTGGCGCTGCCCGGTGAGGGCGACCGCGGTCCCCTGCAGCTTGTTGGGGCCGACGGTCAAGGGGACGCTGGCGGCTTCGAATTCTACCGAGCCGTCCTCGCGGCGGCGCAAGGTGGCCGGCTGTCCCGCGACCTCCACCCGGTCCAGGTCGCGGAAGCCGACGGCCAGGCCGCGCACCCGGATGGCGGAGCCCTCCACTTCCGTGCCCGTTGCCGGCTCCAGCACCCGCACCTCGGGACGCGCGACCCGGAACGTCATCTGCCCCACCGACTTGTCGGTGGCGGTGGCCACCACCACCACCGCGCTCATCCCGGCGC
>CBRAFF010000305.1:0-2574 GCA_967755155.1 uncultured bacterium | reverse complement strand
CCCTTTGACGGCGACCTGGAACTCGACGAGGTTTCGCTCTCCGGCTTGCAGCAGGTGCTGCACACGCAGGCGCTGGAGGGTTCGGAGGGCGTGCTCTCCGGCAAGGCCGATATCCAGAACTCCGGCGGCAAGCTGATGTCCAAGGGCGACCTGAAGTTGGAGCACTCGCGCATCCGCGGGGTCGAGACCGGCTTCCCCATCGCCATCGACTACGAATTCCACCAGGACGCGGCCGACCAGGTCATCCACCTGGAACGCGCCAAGCTCACCCTGGGCCAGACGCCCATCACCGTGAAAGGGACCATCCAGGCGCAGCCCACGCCTGCCGTGCTCGACCTGGAGGTAAACACGCCGCGAGTCTCCATCCAGGAGGCGGCGCGGCTGGCCGCGGCCTTCGGCGTGGCCTTCAGTCCCACGGCCAAGATCGACGGGAACCTGCAGGCGCAGCTCAAGGTGCGCGGCGCCGCCGACCGTCCCACCTATGACGGGAACATCGCCGCCGACAGCCTGGTCATCACCGGCAAGGACCTGCCGCGTCCGGTCCAGGTCAAGACGCTGAACCTGGCGATGACGCCGGCGGTCATCCGCTCCAGCGAATTTTCCGCCACCACGGCGGGCACGACGGTCAGCGCGCAATTCACGCTCACCGATTACGCCGGCGCGGCCTCCAAGCTCGAGGCCTCCGTGCGCACCGCCAACGCCGGGGTGAGCGAGTTGCTCTCCATCGCCAAGGCCTACGGCGTCTCGGCCGCGGAGGGCGCCACCGGTTCGGGCGCGGCCTCGCTCGACGTGCGCGTAAGCGGCCCGCTCAAGGGGACGCTGAACTACTCCGGCTCGGGCGCGGTATCGAACGCCGTGCTCAACCTGAAGTCACTGAAGCAGCAGTTGCGCGTGCGCCGCGCCGACCTGCGCTTCAACCAGGATTCGGTGGCCGTCGAGAACCTGAACGGAGCGCTGGGGCCCGTGAACGCCACCGGGAGCCTGATCGTGCGCAACTTCTCCGCGCCCGCCTTTGACGCCACCGTGCGCATCCCCAACGCCGCTCTGGGCGAACTCCTGGCCATCGCCAGGTCCTATGACGTCGAGGCCACCGAGGGCATCTCCGGCGTGGGCACGGCCTCGCTCAACGCGCGCGTCAGCGGCCCGCTCAAGGGGACGTGGACCTACTCCGGCACCGGGGCCCTGGGCAACGCTTCCCTCAGCCTGGCTTCGTTGCGCCAGCCGCTGAAGGTGGGCCGCGCCGACCTGCGCTTCACCCAGAACTCGCTGGTGCTGGAGAACCTGGACGGCTCCCTGGGCCAGACCCACGCCACCGGCAGCCTGACGCTGCGCGATTTCTCCAAGCCCCAGGTCAGCTTCGCGCTGGCGGCGGACAAAGTGGTGGCCGCCGAGTGGCAGCAACTGATGACGGGTGGAGCCCAGCCCGCGCGCGCCCAGTCCCGCGGCCGGTGGGACCTTGTCCCGGCAGCCTCCGCGGCAGCGCCCGCGCAGCGCGCTGACAGCCTGCTGGCCCGCATGAGCGGCTCGGGCACGCTGCGCGCCGACACCATCCTCTACGACCAGTTGGTCATCACCAACGCGCGCTCCAGCGTCACTCTGGACAACGGCCGCATCCGCCTGGGGCCCATCACCGGCGACCTCTACGGCGGGCAGCACACCGGCTCCATCGAGATCGACGCCCGCGTCACCCCCGTGCTCTACACCGTCTCCAGCAAACTGGACCGCGTGGACGCCAACAAGCTGCTCTCCTCGGTCTCGTCCATCAAGGAGACCTTGTACGGCCTGCTGCTGGCCAACGCCGATACCCGCTTCACCGCCTCCTCGGCCACATCTTCCAGCGACATCGCGCGCTCGCTCAACGGCACCCTCAACCTCAACCTCAAGGACGGCAAGCTCACCAAGATGGACCTGCTCTACCAGCTGGCCTCCATCGGGAAGTTCCTGAACACGGGGCAGAAGATGCGCAGCTACACCAACGTCATCGCCATGACCGGCGACTTCGACGTCGCGAACGGCGTGGCCCGCACCGAGAACCTCAAGGCCACGCTCGACGTGGGCACCATGGCCGCCACCGGCTCGGTGAACCTCGCCGACCAGACGCTCAACCTGCGCATGACCGCGGTGCTCAGCAAGGCCTTCAGCGACGAGGTGGGCGGCACCGGCGTGGGCGGCTATCTGAACACGGCACTGGCCAATAGCAAGGGCGAACTGGTGGTCCCCATCGTCATCACCGGCACCTTGTCCAAGCCGCGCTTCGCGCCCGACCTGGCGAAGATCGCGCAGATGAAGCTGCAGAACCTGGCGCCCACCCTGGCCAATCCCGGCTCGCTCTCCAGCATCCTGGGCGGCCTCCTGGGAAGGAAGAAGACGGAGGGCGGCGATCAGCAGGACAAGCAGCCCGCGCTGGCCGACATCCTGGGCACGCTTGGCGGCAGGAAGAAGGCGGAACCGGCGCCTCCCGCGGGCGGGACCGAGGCGCAGCCCGCCGCGCCTTCCGGGACGCCGCCGGCGCCGCCTGCCACCGGCCAGCAACAGCCGCAACAGCCTGCCACCGGCCAGCCGCAACCGAAACCC
>CBRAFF010000304.1:0-2575 GCA_967755155.1 uncultured bacterium | reverse complement strand
GGATCGCACACCGGCCGGCACTGGTCGCTGGATAGTTCGATGCCCATGCTCCGCAGGAAGTCGAAGTCCGGGTGGTAGCCAGTGAGGGCAAAGACGAAGTCGTTTTCCAGTGTCTCTTTGCCCTTGGGTGTCTCGAGCACGACCCGGTCGCAAGTGATCTCGGCCACGGTGGTCTTGAAGCGGGCGTGGATCTCGCCGTTCTTGATGCGGTTCTCGATATCAGGCTTCACCCAGTACTTCAGGCTGGAGCTGAGTTCAGGCCCGCGATGCACCAGGGTGACGCGGGCGCCGTGGCGCCACAGGTCGAGCGCCGCCTCCGCCGCCGAGTTCTTGCCGCCCACCACCACCACGTCGCAGTCGTAGTAAGGATGCGGCTCGCGGTAGTAGTGGTAGACCTTGGGCAGCGATTCGCCGGGCACGTCCAGCAGGTTGGGCCGGTCGTAGTAGCCGGTGGCCACCACGATCTTGCGCACGCGCCACTCCTGGATGTGGTCGTAGGCGTCGGTGGTCAGCACCTGGAAGACTCCGTCCCACCCGCCGACCGTCTCCACCCGCTCGTACTGGCGGACGTTGAGCTTATAGTGCGCGGCCACGTGGCGGTAGTACTGCAGCGCCTCCTCGCGCGTGGGCTTCTGGTGGGCGGTGGTGAAGGGGATGTCGCCGATCTCCAGCAGCTCCGGCGTGGTGAAGAAGGTCATGTTCGCCGGATAGTGGTAGATGGAATTGACCAGGCAGCCCTTCTCGATGAGCAACGCGGAGAGCCCGAGCTTCTGGGCCTCGATGGCGCAGGCCAGCCCGGTGGGCCCGGCGCCCACGATCAGGACGTCCAGCGAGGCGTAATCGTCCTCGAGGGGCAGGGGTTTGGGCTGGGTTTCGAGCAGCGATCCGGTCTTGGCAGCCATCGCCTACATGATGCCACAAGGCGGGGCCGCGCCCCGACGAGTTTGTCAGGCCCCGGCGTGCCACACCTGCGGTGCGATCAGTCGCTCCAGGCATCGAACGGCTTGCCCGTCAACGGCTCAGAGCCGAAGCGGAGAACATGCCCGTCCGGGTCCTCCACTTTCATCTCGTACGCCCAGGGATAGTTCCGGGGCGCGTGGTGCATCTTCGCGCCCTTCGCTTTGTACTCCTTGTGCAGCTTGGCCACGTCGCTCACGCCGACCCACACCCACGTCCCCTTCTTGCCCTGGCGGCCCCGGCACAGATAGATGCAGGCCTTGCCGCGGCTCACGCAGGTGAAGTGCTCGTTGCCCCAGGGTGCGTTCTTGAATCCCAGGACCTTCACGTAGTAGCGCACGCTCTTCGCCATGTTGGCGACCCTCAAAATGGGGACCGCGCCCTCGAATCTCGCGCGCCTGTTCTTCCTTCGTGCCATAAGATTCCTCCCGGGGGAGAACCCGTTGCGCTTCGGCCCGTGACCGGCGCATATCTTAGAACATGGCTGCTGAGGCGCTTGTATAATCTGCTTTTGGGCCCTCATTCCCCACTTCCTCCGCACCAGGAGCCCTTATGGCGACCGCATCCACCTCCAAGACGCGGGTCGAATCCGACAGCATGGGCACCATCGAGGTGCCTTCGAACGTCTATTGGGGAGCGCAGACCCAGCGCTCGCTGCTGCACTTCAACATCGGACGCGACACCATGCCGCCGGAGCTCATCCGCGCCTTCGGCATCCTGAAGAAGGCGTGCGCGCTGGTGAACCAGGATCTGGGCAAGCTGCCGGCGGAGAACGCCAAGTGGATCGTGCAGGCCGCCGATGAGGTCATCGCCGGGAAGCTCGACGCGCAGTTCCCTCTGCGCATCTGGCAGACGGGCTCGGGCACGCAGACCAACATGAACGTGAACGAGGTCATCTCCAACCGCGCCATCGAGCTGGCCGGCGGCGAGATGGGCTCGAAGAAGCCCATCCACCCCAACGACGATGTGAACATGTCGCAGTCCTCGAATGACACCTTTCCCGCCGCCATGCACATCGCCGCGGCGGAGCGGGTCGAGAAGGCGCTGATTCCCGCCGTCCAGAGCGTGGCCGATGCCATCCAGGCCAAGGCAAAGGAGTTCAAGGATGTGGTGAAGATTGGGCGCACCCACCTGCAGGACGCCGTGCCGCTCACCATCGGGCAGGAGTTCGGAGGCTGGGCCAGCTTGCTGGAGCGCGACGTGGTGCGCCTGAAGCAGGTGCTCGAGGGACTCTACGAGCTGGCCATCGGCGGCACCGCCGTAGGCACCGGGCTGAACACGCATCCCGAATTCGCCGAGCGGGCCGCAAAGAAGATCGCCGAGCTCACCGGACTTCCCTTCCGCTCGCATCCCAACAAGTTCGCGGCGCTCTCGGCGCACGACGAGATCGTCTTCGCGCAGGGTGCGATGGAGACGCTCGCCGCATCATTCATGAAGATCTCAAACGACATTCGCTGGCTGGCCTCCGGCCCGCGTTGCGGGCTGGGCGAGCTCAGCATCCCGGAGAACGAGCCGGGCTCCTCCATCATGCCCGGGAAGGTCAACCCCACGCAGTGCGAGGCCATGACCATGGTCTGCGCCCAGGTGCACGGCGCCACCGCCGCGGTGGGCTTCGCCG
>CBRAFF010000303.1:0-2581 GCA_967755155.1 uncultured bacterium | reverse complement strand
TCGCCGCTGCCGGCGGCGGACCTGGTCCGCGAGGCGTCGGCCACCGGCCGGGTACCAAGTGGCAACTGCCGGAGGCCATCGTCTTCGTCCGTGAGCTTCCTCACACCTCGACGGGGAAGCTGCTGAAGTCCCGCTTGCGCGAGCAGTACAGCGGGTGGGAGTGGAAGCGTCCGGCGGAACCCGGCGCTTGAATCAGGCTGCGGCTCTCTTCCCGAAGAGGCGGAAGGCTTTGTAGAGCGGGTAGCTCAGGGCGAGCACTCCCACGGCGTAAAGACTGTTTGTCCGGTCGCCGGCGATGGCGCCAACCAGGAACGCCAGCGAAAGAAAGAGCGCGAGTCCGGTGGTCCAGGGATATCCCCAGGCGCGGTAAGGGCGCTCAGTCGCGGGCTCGCGGCGGCGCAGGATGAAGACCACGGCATAGGCCATGGCGTAGTCGGCGACAAAGAAGAACGCCAGCACGGAGGCCACGAAGTTGAACGAGCCGCTGAGGATGAAAACCACCGCCACCGCCGTGCTGAGGAAGAGCGCGACCGTGGGCGTCCCGCCCTTGTTGGCGACCGCCACCTGGGGGAAGAACAGCCGGTCGCGCGACATGGTGTACACCACGCGGCTGGCCATCAGGTGGTAGGCGTTGATGCCGCTGATCATGGAGAGGATGGCCAGCGCCAGGATGATGGTCATGCCGTGCCGCCCGAAGACCACGTTGGCCGCCGTCCCCACCGCCAGCTTCTGGCCGGCCAGTTGGGTGAGCGGCAGCGCGTACACCAGCGCCAGATTCACCAGGACGTAAATGGCCATGATGGAGAGCACGCCGCCGATCATGGCGCGCGGCACGTCGCGCCCGGGGTTCTTCACCTCTTCCCCGAAGTAGATGACGCCGTACCAGCCGTCGTAGGTGTAGATGACGGCTTGCAGCGCCACCAGCAGTGCCACCAGGAACGACAGCCCGCCGGCCATTTCCGCCGGGGGCGGCGGCGCGGGCAGGGGATGCGCCAGGAAAAATATTCCGGAGACCAGGGCCACGAACCCCAGCGCCTTGAGCGAGCTGGTCAAGTTCTGCACCAGGCTGCCCCAGGCGATGCCGCGCCATTGCAGCAGGGCCACGCCCACCGTGACCCAGACGGCCACGTCCACCATGTGCCCGTTCCACGGGGGATAGAGCTCGCCGGCATACTCGCCGATGACGATGGCCACGGCGGCGGTGGTGCCGCACTGCGCCATCCAGTCCGCCCAGCCGATAGCGAATCCGGCAAAGTCGCCCAGCGCTCGGCGCGCGAAGACGTAGTAGCCGCCCGAGCGCGGCACCATCGCTCCCAGTTCGGAGATCTGGTAGGCGCCCAGCAGCGCGTACAGGCCGCCCAGCACCCAGACGCCGAGGAACATCCAGACGCGCGGCAGGTTGCCGGCAACCTCGCCCGGAGTGCGCAGGATGCCGGCGCCGATGGTGTTGCCAATGATGACAGCCAGGCCAAAGCCCACGCCCAGAACGCGCAGCAGGGAGCCCCGCCCATGCGGAACGGATGCAGGCGACTCGACAGTTTGAGCTGTCATGGGCGGGGTCATCCGATGCCCAGCTCGTCCGGGGATTCCAGCGGCGTGCCGCAGACGCGGCAGATGACCGCCGAGCAGTCGCCGCAGGTCAGCGGGTCGGTGACCTCACTGGCGCAGGTGGGACAGTACAAGGAACCAGGCGCCATGTCGCTGGGCTTCACGCCACTTAATAGGCGGAGCTCGGCGCGCACAGACTCCAAGGTTGCTCCTCCGGAGGTCAGCAGCTCCGCGGCGACACTATTCTTTTCCCGCAGCAAGCCCAACAGGAGGTGCTCGCCTCCGATATGGTGGTCGCTGAGGCGCTCTGCTTCTTCGGCCGCATAAGCCAAGACTCGCTTCGATTCATTGCTAAGGGGAAGGTCTACCGATGAGCTGATTTTCTGACCTTTTCCCCGGTCGGCACGCTCCCGGACCAGAGCTTCCGCAAGGGTTGGGGCCATCTGCGCGAGCATCTTCCGCTCCTCCCGCAACAACCCCAGCAGCAGATGTTCCGTCTCGATGTAGGGCCATCCGTATTCAGCGGCCTCGTAACGCCCAAAAAACACTACGCGCCGTGCCCGCTCGGTATAGCGCTCGAACATGAGGAGGGCAATGTAGCACAGCCACGAATCAGCCGTGCTCTAGAATGAGGGCATGACTCCCGACGAAATCCTGCAGCAGGAGTTCAATCGCTGGGCCGAAGAAGGCCGCGGCGAGGAGATGGAGAAGCACCATCTCTCGATCACCGAGCAGACGCTGCGGCGGATGGAGTTGCGGCCGGGCGAGCGCGTGCTCGACCTGGGCTGCGGCGCCGGCTGGGCCTCGCGCATCCTGGCGCGGTTGGTGGGCGATGGCCCCGAGGGACACGGTCAGGTGGTGGGCGTGGACATCTCCGACGAGATGATCCGCCGCGCCCGCGCCGCCTCCCGCGACTTCGACAACCTGATGTTCGTCTGGGGCTCGGCGCAGCAGATCCCGTGGGAGGAAAACTTCTTTGACAAGGTGCTCTCGGTCGAATCCTTCTACTACTACCCGGACCAGGACCGCGCGC
>CBRAFF010000302.1:0-2587 GCA_967755155.1 uncultured bacterium | reverse complement strand
GCCGGAGGTGGGCGCCATGACCATCAACAAGGTCTGCGGCTCGGGGCTGAAATCAGTCGCGCTGGCGGCGCAGGCCATCCAGACGGGCAACAGCGGGATCGTGGTGGCGGGTGGGATGGAGTCCATGACCAACGCGCCGTATCTTCTGCCCAACGCGCGCAAGGGATACCGGCTGGGCAACGGGCAGATCGTGGACTCGATGATCCAGGACGGGTTGTGGGACGTCTACAACGACTACCACATGGGCATCACGGGCGAGAACGTGGCGGAGAAGTACGGAATCACGCGCGAGCAGCAGGACGAGTTCGCGGTGAATTCGCACCAGAAAGCGATCGCGGCCATCAAAGAATGCCGCTTCCAATCACAGATCGTTCCGGTGGAACTGGCGCCGAAGAAAAAGGGAGAAGCCCCGGGCGTCTTCGCCAAGGATGAGTGCCCGCGCGAGGACACCACCATCGAGACGCTGCGCAAACTGAAGCCGGCGTTCAAGAAGGACGGCACGGTGACGGCGGGGAACGCGCCCGGTGTGAACGACGGCGCGGCCGCGGTGGTGGTGACCAGCGCCGCCCGTGCGAAAGAGCTGGGAGCGCAGCCGCTGGCGCGAATCGTGGCGCAAGCCTACAGCGGCGTGGAGCCCAAGTGGGTGATGATGGCGCCGGTGACGGGCGTGCGCAAGATCTGGGAGAAAACCGGCTGGAAGCCGGACGAGGTCGACCTCTACGAGCTGAACGAAGCCTTCTCGGTGCAAGCGCTGGGAGTGATGCGCGAACTGGGCCTGGACCCGGCGAAGGTGAACGTGAACGGCGGGGCGGTGGCCATCGGACATCCCATCGGGGCCTCGGGCGCGCGCATCCTGGTGACGCTGCTCTACGAGATGATGCGGCGCGACGCGCACAAGGGTATCGCGGCGCTCTGCCTGGGCGGCGGCAACTCGGTGGCCATGGCGGTGGAGCGGTAGTCCGTCAAGGCAAATTAGTCGGAACCCAGGACCGGGGTCCTGCGTCTACTCTCGTATCTCGCTGAGGAGGGAACCGATGAGCGCGCTATCCCGCCGGACCCTGATCCGCACCTCGCTGGTGGCCGCATTCGCGGGCTGTCTCCCTGAACTGTGGGCGCAGACGAAAGGCCCCGATGCTCCAGCGGTCCGCGAGCCCGCGGCCGGCGGCGGCCGGCAGATCGCGATGATCCCTGAGTTCCTGGACGAACTGAAGCTTTCCCGCGCCTACACCCTGGAGTGCGCGCAGGCCATGCCGCGGGAGAAGTACGAGTTCCGCCCGGTGCCCGAGGTGCGCAGCTTCGGGCAGCAGATGATCCATCTGTCGGAAGCGGTGCCCGGCCTGTACGAGCTGTTCATCGAAGGCAAGAAGGCGCCGACGCATCCCTTCAGCGAGGGCGGGCAGGAGCCGGTGCTCGCGAAGGAAGAGATCGTGGCGCGGCTGGGGCTGGGCTTCGACTACGTGGAGCGGGCGGCGGCGAAGCTGCGGGCCGCGGCGCTGCGCGAGCCCACCAAGATCTTCGGCGGGAAGGTGATCTCCAAGCACCGCATGCTGCGCTTCCTGCTCGACCACACCACCCACCACCGCGGGCAGACCGTGGTCTATCTGCGCCTGAACCACATCCCGCCGCCGCTTTACCGAGCGTAGCGTCTCTCCCACGTTGGCGCCCAAGATCGGGGCGCGAACGTGGGGCACCCTGCGTAGCCGGATTTCCGGATTCGTAACAAAAAGGCGTTCAGCCACACGAGCAACCGCGAGCGGCGTTATACTGCGCGGTTTCCATGCTCTTCAAGACCCTCAGCGCCGCCGTCTACGGCATCGACGCCAACATCATCGAGGTGGAGGTGGACGTCTCCGGCATCAAGCTGTCGGAGGACCACTTCCTGACGGTGGGGCTGCCGGACGCGGCGGTGCGGGAGAGCCGGGAGCGAATCCGGGCGGCGCTCAGGAACTGCGGCTACGACGTTCCGCCGACGCACATCACGGTGAACCTGGCTCCGGCCGACATCAAGAAGGAAGGCTCGGGCTTCGACCTGCCCATGGCGCTGGGAATCCTGGGAGCCTACGGCGCGCTGCGCAAGAAGGAATTGCCGGACTACGTCTTCGTGGGCGAGCTGTCGCTGGACGGCGGAGTGCGGGGGATCCGCGGGGCGCTGCCCATCGCGGTGGCGGCGCGCTCCCGGGGGATCCTGAACCTGGTGGTGCCGGAGGCGAACGCGCGGGAGTCGGCGGTGGTGGGCGGAGTGAACGTGTTCCCGGTGAAGTCGCTGATGGAGGTGGTCCAGCTGCTGAACAAGGGCGACGGAGTGGCGCCGCTGCGCGTGGACGCAACCTCGCTGCTGCGGGAGGCGCAGCAGTTCGCGGTGGACTTCAAAGACGTGCGCGGGCAGCAGACGGCGAAGCGCGCGCTCGAGGTCGCGTGCGCCGGGGGCCACAACATCCTGATGATCGGGCCGCCGGGTTCGGGAAAGACCATGCTGGCCAAACGTATTCCCACCATCCTGCCGCCGCTGACCTTCGACGAAGCGCTGGAGACGACGAAGATCCACAGCGTGGCCGGGGTGCTGGAGCCGGGGGCGGGGCTGGTGGGC
>CBRAFF010000301.1:0-2590 GCA_967755155.1 uncultured bacterium | reverse complement strand
AGGGGAAAGCGCGAGTATAGCGCACATCCGGAAGCGCGCTTCAGGGCAGCTTGATCCACTCGCGGCTGACGTAGTCGCCCATGGTCATGACCAGCAGGATGCCCAGCCAGAAGAATCCCGCCAGCACCGTGACCTTGGTGAGCTTGCTGCTGTAGCGCACGTGCATGAAGTAAAGGACCACGAGCAGCGCCTTGGTGGTGGCGATGGCCAGGGCGATCACGGGGTTCAGGGCGATGTGCAGGCCCCAGAAGTGGGTGTCCACGTCCTGGAAGGCGATCCAGACGGTGAGCAGGGTCAGCACCATCAGGGCGGCGAAGATGCCGTAGTAGATTCGTCGGGGAACGATGTGTCCGGACACGGCTCTCCTCAGTATTTGTGGTAGCGGTCGATCAAATAGAGCAAGGGGAACAGGTAGATCCAAACGATGTCCACGAAGTGCCAGTAGAGCCCGGTGAGTTCCACCGGGCTGTTGTATTCGGGCGAGTAGCGCCCCTTCCAGGACTTCACCAGCAGCACGCTCAGGATGCCCAGCCCGATCACCATGTGCAGCGCGTGCATGCCGGTCATGGCGAAGTAGAGGGAGAAGAAAAGCTGCACGTTGTTCGAGGACACGCCCTGGAAGGCCTTGTCGTGGGGGTCGAGGCGGAAGGCCGCCCCGGGGACGTGGTGGTGCTCGAACTTCTCGGTGTACTCGGCGGCCTTCACGCCCAGGAATCCGGCGCCCAGCAGCATGGTGAATCCCAGGAAGAGGACCAACAGTTTGCGGCGCCCGGTCTGGGCTGCGTGCACGGCCAGGGCCATGGTGAGGCTGGAGCCGATGAGGATGGCGGTGTTGATGCCGCCCCAGCGGATGTCGAGCGTGTTGCTGCCGGCGGCGAAGGCGGCGAAATACTTCACGCGGTAGACCAGATAGACGGTGAACAGGCCGCCGAAGAACATGATCTCCTGCACCAGGAAGAGCCACATGCCCAGGGTGGTGGCGTCGTGCTGCTGCTCCATGGAGTCGAAGTGATGCTGCAGCGCGGGATGGGAGGCGGCCTCGGGGTTATGCGACAACATCGGCCTCCTTGCCACCGTGATAGGCGTAGGCCTCCTCGACCACCACCGGCGGATGGTCGAAGTTGAAGGTGGGCGGGGGCGAGGGTGCCTCCCACTCCAGGCCCTTGGCGTCCCAGGGATTGGGCCCGGCCACCGGGCCGTAGCGCAGCGACCACAAGAAGTACGCGAAGGGCAGCAAATATCCCACGGCCAGGACGGAGGCGCCGGCGGTGGACATCACGTTCAGCACCTGGAACTCATCGGGATAAGCGTGGTAGCGCCGCGGCATCCCCAGATAGCCGAGAACGAACTGGGGGAAGAAGGTGAGATTGAATCCCACGAAGATGATGAGCGCTGCCAGCTTGGCAAAGCCTTCGGGATAGAGGCGGCCGGTGATCTTGGGCCACCAGAAGTGCAGGCCGCCGAGGTATCCCATGACCACGCCGCCCACCATGATGTAGTGGAAGTGGGCGACGATGAAGTAGGTGTCGGTGACGTGCACGTCCACGCCCAGGGTGGCGAGGAACAGTCCGGTGAGCCCGCCGATGGTGAACAGCCCGATGAAGCCGAAGGCGTAGAGCATGGGCGTGTTGTAGGAGATGGAGCCCTTGTAGAGCGTGGCCGTCCAGTTGAAGACCTTGACCGCCGAGGGGATGGCCACCAGGAAGCTCAAGACGGAGAACACCATGGCGGCGTACACCGACTGTCCGGAGACGAACATGTGGTGTCCCCAGACCAGGAATCCGAAGACGGCGATGCCCACGCTGGCGAAGGCCACGAAGGGATATCCGAAGATGCGCTTGCGCGCGAAGCAGGCCACCACCTCGCTGATCACGCCCATGGAGGGCAGGATCATGATGTACACGGCGGGGTGGGAGTAGAACCAGAACATGTGCTGGAAGAGGATGGGGTCGCCGCCCAGGCGGGGGTCGAAGATGCCGATGCCCAGGCCGCGCTCCAGCGCCACCATCACCAGGGTGATGGCGACCACGGGCGTGCCCAGCACCATGATGAGGCTGGCGGCGTAGTTCGCCCAGATGAACAGCGGCAGGCGGAACCAGGTCATCCCCGGCGCGCGCATGCGGTGGATGGTGACGATGAAGTTCAGGCCGGTGAAGATGGAGGAGAATCCGGCGATCAGGATGCCGACCGCCGCCGGGATGACGTGCGTGTTGGAGAAGGTGGTGCTGAGCGGCGCGTAGAAGGTCCAGCCGGTGTCGATGCCGCCGGTGGCCAGCGAGTAGAGGGTGATGGCGCCGCCGACCAGCAGCATGTACCAGCTGGCCAGGTTCAGCCGGGGGAAGGCCAGGTCCTTGGCGCCGATCATCATGGGGACCAGGAAGTTGCCCAGCACGGCGGGCACCGAGGGGATGAGGAAGAAGAACACCATGACGATGCCGTGCATGGTGAAGATGCGGTTGTAGGTGTCGGAGCTGACCAGGTCGCCGACCGGGGTGAGCAGCTCCAGGCGGATGAGCACGGCCAGCACTCCGCCCACAGCGAAGAACAGGGTCACGGTCATCAGGTAGAGCAGCGCGATGCGCTTGTGGTC
>CBRAFF010000300.1:0-2593 GCA_967755155.1 uncultured bacterium | reverse complement strand
GCACGCTGCTGCTGACCAACATCTTCATCTATGGCCAGGACGTGCTGCACGTCAGCGCCATCCGCAATTCCTACCTGCAGGGCGCCTTAATCGTCGGCATCGCGCTGGGGAGCGTGGCCGCGGGCTACCTCTCGAAAGGCAAGATCGAATACGGGCTCATCCCCCTGGGCTCGATGGGCATGACCGCCTTCAGCGCCGCGCTGGCGCTGGAGGAGTTGTCGTTCCGCGCGGTGCTGGTGTTGCTCGGGTTCCTGGGTTTCTCGGCGGGCTTCTTCGTGGTCCCGGTGCTGACCCTCATCCAGCATCGGCCGCGGCCGGAAGAAAAAGGCGGCGTGATCGCCGCCGCCAATCTGCTCTCCATGGTGGGCGTCGGCCTGGGCGCGGGCATGTATGCGTTGCTGACCACCTTTGCCCCGACAGTTCTGGGCACCGAAACTTCGCTCTCGGCTCCGGCAATCTTCCTCATCGCCGCCGGTATCACCCTGGCGGGGACGGTCTACGTCGTCGTGCTGCTGCCGGACTCGCTGCTGCGGCTGCTCTTCTGGCTGGCGACCAACACGCTCTACCGCATCCGCATCGAAGGCCGCGACAACATCCCGGAAAAAGACGGAGCGCTGTTCGCGTGCAATCACCTGTCCATGGTGGACGCCATGCTGCTCATCGCTTCCACCGACCGCTTCATCCGCTTCCTGATGTTCCAGGACTCCTACGACCACTGGTTGGTCAAGCCCTTCGCCCGCATCCTGCGGGTCATCCCCATCTCCTCGCAGTTGCGGCCGCGCGACCTCATCCACTCGCTGCGCGAGGCCACGCAATCCATCCAGGACGGGGAAGTGGTCGGCATCTTCCCTGAGGGACAGATGACGCGCATCGGGCAGATGCTGCCGTTCCGCCGCGGCATGGAACGAATCATGAAGGGCGTGGACGCGCCCATCATCCCGGTGCACCTCGACGGCGTGTGGGGCTCGATCTTCAGCTTCGAGCGCGGGCGCTTTTTGTGGAAGTGGCCGCGGCGCATCCCGTATCCGGTCACCGTCTCGTTCGGGAAGCCCTTGCCCTCGACCACCACGGCGCTCGAAGTGCGCCGGGTGATCCAGGAGATGGGCAGCCAGGCCTTCCACAATCGTGCGCGGCAGATGCGCCCCTTGCACCGCTCGTTCGTGCGCAATGCCCACCGCGTCCCCTTGCGCCTGGCGCTGGCCGACGGCCGCACGCCACGCGTGAGCTTCGGGGCGGCGCTGGTGCGCACCATCTTCCTCGCTCGCCGCTTGCGAAAAACCTGGCAGGGACAGGAAATGGTCGGCCTGCTGCTGCCGCCCTCGGTGGGCGGAGCCCTGGTGAACCTGGCGGCCACGCTGCTGGGCAAGGTTCCGGTCAACCTGAACTACACCGTCTCCGCCGAGACACTGGCTTCCTGCGCCAAGCAGTGCAACCTGCAGAGCATCGTCAGTTCGCGGGCGTTTCTCGAGCACATCAAGCTGCAACTGCCCATGGAGCCGGTGCTGCTGGAAGACCTTGTGGCAAAGCCGGGTTTCGGAGAAAAGCTCATCTCTTTCTTTATGGCCTGGTTGCCCAGCCCGGTACTGGAACGGGCCGTGGGGCGCGAGCGTCCCGGCAAGCTCGACGACCTGGCCACCATCATCTTTTCCAGCGGCTCGACCGGCGATCCCAAGGGCGTCATGCTGACGCACTACAACGTCGCCGCGAACATCGAGCAGGTGGGCCAGGTCTTCGCCCTCGATTCGGAGGACCGCCTGCTCGGCATCCTGCCCTTCTTCCACTCCTTCGGGTTCATGGGGACGCTGTGGCTGCCGCTGAAGCTCGGGCTGGGCGTGGTCTATCATCCCAACCCGCTGGACGCGCGCGTGATCGGCGGCCTGGTGGGGAAGTACGCCGTCACCTTCCTGTTGGCCACGCCGACTTTTCTGCAAGCTTACATGCGGCGCTGCTCGCCGGAGGATTTCGGCAGCCTGCAGTTCGTCCTGGCCGGGGCGGAGAAACTTCCGGAGCGCGTCGCCCTGGGTTTTGAGGACGTCTTCGGCATCCGTCCGCTCGAAGGCTACGGCTGCACGGAGTGCTCGCCGGTGGTGGCAGTGAACACGCGCGACTTCCGCGCGCCCGGCTTCCGCCAAGTGGGCGCCAAGCGCGGACACATCGGGCATCCGCTGCCCGGAGTGAGCGTGCGCATCGTGGACCCGGAGACCGGGCAGCCGCTGGGACTGGACCAGCCCGGCCTGCTGTGGGTGAGCGGACCCAACATCATGCAGGGTTACCTGGGCCAGCCGGAGAAGACCGCCGAGGTCCTGCGCGAGGGCTGGTACAACACCGGCGACATCGCCCTGGTGGACGAGGACGGATTCCTGCGCGTCACCGACCGCCTCAGCCGCTTCAGCAAGATCGGTGGCGAGATGGTGCCGCACCTCATGATCGAAGAAAAATTGCAGGAACTCGCGGGCGCAGTGGAGCAGGTGTTCGCCGTCACCAGCATCCCCGACGAGAGGAAGGGCGAGCGCCTGGCCGTGCTCCACACCCTGCCGGAAGAAAAACTTCAGGAGGTGCTGGCTAAACTCTCCGAGTCCGACCTGCCCGCGCT
>CBRAFF010000299.1:0-2608 GCA_967755155.1 uncultured bacterium | reverse complement strand
CATGGGGAAGAAACCCTGCGAATCCGCCGAGCGCGGCCAGGTTGTGCTGGAGAAGTTCGACGGGACCGGCGCCGAGGGAAGCTACGAACTGTTCTTCAAGGACGGCAGCACGGAGCGCGGCCGGTTCAAGGCCGCGTGGAAAGAGGTCCGCGAAGCGTGCGGATGAACCCTCAGCCCGCGAAGTGCTGCCAGCCCCGCGCTTCCAGCGGCTTCTGCTGGCCGTGGCTGTCCACCAGCCACATGCCTATCTTCTTGATGATCTCGCCGATGCGCGTCACCCGCACCCCCGCGAGCTTCGCCGGGGCGCGCGCCGTACGGGGCGCGGTGAACAGCAACTCGTAGTCATCGCCGCCGTGCAGCGCGAAGTGCAGGGCGCCTCCGCCATGGACCACCGGGCGCGGGATGCTGTGCTCGTTCACCAGCGCGCCCACGCCGCTCTCCTCGCACAGATGCGCCAGGTCGGTGGAGAGCCCGTCGCTCACGTCGATCATCGCCGACGCCAGCCGCTTCGCCGCCAGCGCCCGGCCGGCGGCGACGCGCGGCGCAGGGAAGAAGTGCGCCGCGTGCAGCTTGCCCTTGGGAACCGCGCCCGAGCGGCGAAGTTCGGCCAGCGCCGCGGCCGAGCCGCCCAGCTCTCCCGTCACGTAGATGCCGTCGCCCGCGCGCGCTCCCGAGCGCTCGACCGCCCGGCCCTTGGGCACGCGGCCCACTACCACGACGTCTGCCAGAATCCCTGCGGGTGACTCCGCCGTGTCTCCCCCCGCCAGCGTCACGCCGAACTTCCTGGCTAGCGCGAGGAAGCCGCGCAGGAAGTCCTCCACCCAGCGCCGGGGCAGCTTCTCGGGAAGCGCCAGAGAGAGGAAGGCGGCCAGCGGCTCGCCGCCCATGGCGGCGATGTCGCTCAGTCCTCTCGCGAGACAGCGGTGGCCGACCGAGGGCGCCGGATGCCAGGCCCGGCGGAAGTGCACGTCTTCCAGGGTGAAGTCGGTGGTGACCAGGGTCTCGTAGCCGGCCTGGGGCGCCAGACGCGCGCAGTCGTCCCCGATTCCCTGGAGCACCGCCGCGGAGCGCCCCGCCGCGCGCGCGCGAATCAGCCGGATTAGGTCTTTCTCGGAGAGGTCCAAGCCCATCAGACTATATAGGAGCCGACCCGGGCTCGGGCCCCCGCATGGGGTCCACAAGTCTTCCATCCGGGCCCCCCGCTGGGGCCCAGAAATCCTCATTCCCGGGTTGACACGCCCACCCCCCTTTGGTAGGGTTGCCGGGCCGTTATACCCAACAGAACTCTGAAACTGCTGGTCCGAGGACGGGATTCGAGCCTGTCCGCCGCGAGCAGGTAGAGCCTCCAAACCCGGGGGCGAACGCGGTCACTAGCAACGGTCGGGCCGATCAAGGTAAGGAACCGAACCCGGACTGTTTTTTGGACAAAGGGACTTAACTTTCTGCGTAAGCGCTACTACATCCTACTGGTGACCCGCGACGCGGAGGGACAACTCCGCAAGCTCCCCATCCCCTTGCACTACCTTTATGTGTTCATGGTCGGGGCGGTCATCGGCATGTTCACCATCACCGGCATGGCCGGCTCCTACACCCGCATGCTGGCCAAGGTGGAGCGCTTCAACCAGTTGCGCACGGAGAAGGACGCGCTCAAGAGCCGCTACTCGCAGCTGGAGCAAGTCGCCCAGGAGAAGGAGATCCAGGCGGCATCGCTGGGTTCGCTCGCCAGTGAGGTCTCGGCGCTCTACGGGCTCAAGTCGGATCCGGCGCTGGTCGCGGCCTCCAGCGGCGACTTCACCGACCAGCAGTTCATCACCTCGTTGAGCCAGTTCCAGGCGCTGCGCACCACCGCCATGAGCGGCGCCGCCTCCATCGCCATGAGCTTCGAGCCCGTCCGCGGCGCCACCACCGCCGACTGGCTGCGCCTGGCGGCCGCGCCCAACCTGTGGCCGGTCGAGGGCACCGTCACCGGCTCCTTCGGCTCGCGCATCGACCCCTTCGACGGAGAAGGCGCCTTCCACAGCGGAGTAGACATCTCCGCCTCCTACGGACACACCGTCGTGGCCCCCGCCGACGGCCTGGTCATCTTCTCCGAACTCTTCGGCGGATACGGCCGCATGGTGGTCATCAACCACGGCAACGGCTTCTCCACCCGCTTCGGGCACCTGGCCGCCTTCGCCGTGGCCCCCGGCCAGCGCGTGCGCCGCGGCGACATCATCGGCTACGTCGGCCTCAGCGGCCGCTCCACCGGACCCCACCTGCACTACGAGGTCCGCATCAACAACACGCCCGTCAATCCCTACAAGTACCTGCGCCTCACCGTCGCCCAGACCACCTACTCCACCGCCGGCTTCTGAACCCGAGGAAGTTACTTGCCCCCGCGCCGCGGCGCGGGCTTTTTTGTTTCGGGGACGGGGGGCGGCGGGGCGGGCCGGACCGGAGGCTGGGCCAGCATCTTCTGGATGGCGCGCGGCGGCAGCGTGGCTGTGACCACCGCACTCTGCTCCTCGGCGTGGACCTCGATGCTGTCGAAGAAGGCTTTCACGTCCGGGTCCGGGCCCTCGCCCCGCACGCTGGCGCCCGCGCCGCGGAAAAGCGCCAGCATCATCCC
>CBRAFF010000298.1:0-2623 GCA_967755155.1 uncultured bacterium | reverse complement strand
GCCTGGGACAACGCCAAGAAGGTAGTGGAGACCCAGTTGCGGCAGAAAGGGACGCCGCTGCACGACGCCACCGTGGTGGGCGACACCGTAGGCGACCCGTTCAAGGACACCTCGTCGGTGGCCATGAATCCGGTCATCAAGTTCACCACGCTGTTCGGGCTGCTGGCGGTGGAGCTGGCGGTGAGCCTCTCCCACGACCGCGCGGAGTTGGGCATGGCGCTGGCGGTGCTCTTCTTCGTTATCTCGGCGACTTTCGTGTGGCGCTCGTTCTACGCCATGCGCATCCAGAAGGAAGAAGCGCCCTAAGGTCTCCAGCGGGGATGGTCCGGGTTGTAGCCGGCCGGGGGATAGTAGGCGTCGGCCTTCATCTTCTCCTTGACGCTCTTCGATAGCTTCTCGATCTCCTCCGCCTTCCGGATGACGTCCAGGGAGAGCATGTTCTCGTCGGTCTTGTCGACGTAGTCCTTGAGCTGGGTGGCCAGCTCCAGCAGCTTGTCGGTGTCCTTCTTGAGCGCGGCCTGGCGCTCCTTGTTGCGCTCACGGGCCATGGCCCGCTCGCGCTCGATGCGGAAGCGGTCTTCCAGCGGCGGGCCCGCCTGCTGTGACAGCCGGCGAGCCGGCGGCGCATCGGCCAGCGGAACGGGCCGCTTGGACTGGCTGCCCGCGTCAGCGGCCAAAAACACCAGGACAAGCAACAAGAGCATTCGGACCAGGTAGCGCACGGCGAGCCTCGAAGGGAAAGAGTTCCAGCAAAATTATACCGCCGGCGCGTGGGCGGGGTTGGGCTGGCCGCGGCTCCGGCCGTCCCGAAAGGCGCAGCGCCGGACTTGCTATAATCGCGCTCCGGCCACCGGGAGCGGCGCCTTGAACTTCCCTGAGATCTGGCAGAACTGGCTCGTGGACCTGAACGCGTGGCTGCGCCACGACGGGCCCAAGACCGTGCTCATCCTGCTGGCGGCCATCCTTCTGGCGCGCCTGTTGCACCGGGCCACCGACCGCCTGGTGCGCTACAGCGAGAGCCAGGCGTTGCCCAGCGGCCTGCGGGCGCGCCAACTGCGCACCCTGGCCGGCATCTTCAACAACCTGGGCCTGCTGCTCATCGTATTTCTCGCTGCCCTGCAAGTGCTGCCGCTGGTGGGGCTGGACATGAAGCCTCTGCTAGCCTCGGCCGGCATTGCCGGGGTGGCGGTGGGATTCGGCGCCCAGACCCTGGTGAAGGACGTCATCAACGGCTTCTTCATCCTGCTGGAGAACCAGTACGAGTTGGGCGACGTGGTGCGCGCCGCCGGAGTGGAGGGCACGGTGGAAGGCATGACCCTGCGCCGCACCCTGCTGCGCGGCGTGGACGGGGCCTTGCACGTGATCCCCAACTCCGAGATGCGCATCGTCACCAACCTCACCGCCGACTGGCGCCTGGTGAAGGTGATCGTCCCCGTGGCCTACCAGGAGGACAGCAGCCGCGTGCTGGCGCTGCTGAAGGAAGCGGGCCAGAAGCTGCGCGCCGATGCCGAGTTGGCCGACGCCGTGTTGGCCGACCCGGAGGCGCCGGTCATCGAGCGCATCGCCGCCGGCGCGGTGGACTACGTGGTGCAGGTGCGGGTGCGGCCCGACGGCCGCGCCACGGTGGAGCGCGAGCTGCGCCGCCGCATCAAGCAGGCCCTGGAGCAGCATCAGATCAAGACGCCTGGGCCCCTGGGCCCGCCGCGGGCGGAGGCGTCAGAATAACTTGGAGACCGGACTCCGGAACCGCGCCGTCATCGTGGCCGCCTCCAGCCAGGGCATGGGGCGCGCCACCGCCGAGGCCTTCGCCGCCGAAGGCGCGCGCGTCGCCATGTGCGCGCGCAATCCGAAGGCGCTGGAAGCAGCCGCCCAGGAAATCCGCACCCGACACAAGGCCGAGGTCTTTGCCCAGGCGCTCGACGTCACCGACGGCGCCGCCGTGCACGCGTTCGTCGAAGCCGTGGCCGCGAAGTTCGGCACCATCGACGTTTGCGTCACCAACGCCGGCGGACCGCCGGCGAAGAACTTCCTCTCGCTCACGCCCGAGGAGTGGCAGAAGGCGGTGGAGCTGAACTTCCTCAGCGTGGTGAGTTTCGCCCGCGCCGTCATTCCCTACATGCAGAAGAACCGGTGGGGGCGCATCGTCACCCTCACCTCCGTCTCGGTGAAGCAGCCCATCGCCGACCTGGTGCTGTCGAACGCGGTGCGCGCCTCGGTGGTGGGACTGGTGAAGAGCCTGGCCAATGAGTTCGGCAAGGACGGCATCCTGGTGAACAACGTTGCCCCGGGCTACACCGCCACGGAGCGGCTGAACGAGCTGGCGGGCACACGCGCCCTGGCCGCCGGCGTCAGCGAGAAAGAGATTTACGAGCGCTGGGCCGCCGACGTTCCCCTGCGCCGCCTGGGCCGGCCGGAAGAGATTGCCGACACCATCGTGTGGCTGGCCTCGGAACGCGCCTCTTACATCACCGGGCAGACCATCCTGGTGGACGGCGGGATCTACAAAGGTTTGTGAGAACGCTGGTTGGTTCAAAGGAGAAACTCATGCAGCGACGCAAGTTCCTGAAATCCTCTTCGCTGGCCGCGGCGGCGGCGGCCGTGGCCTCGCCCGAACTCGCCCGCG
>CBRAFF010000297.1:0-2628 GCA_967755155.1 uncultured bacterium | reverse complement strand
ATCGCTTTCCGCCATGGAAGTCTCCGGGACGGCCGCCCCAACTGATATTGTAATCCGCAAGAATCCAGCCATGAAGCAAGCCCGCACAATCTGGCGCCGGCTGGCGACGCTCGCGCTCCTCCTGCTCGCGGCCGCGCCCGCCGTGGCGCAAGAGACCGCGGCGCCGCCTCAGCCCGCCGCCCCCAAAACCCAGAAGCACAAGCCGCAGCTCTCTCCGCGCGAGGCGGAAGAGCTGCTGCGCAGCGTGGACCAGATCCTGAAGTTCGTGAGCGAGGATACAAAGCTCCCCATCCGCCAGCCGGTGAAGCGCAAGCTGGCCGGCGCCGACGAGGTGAAGCAGTTTTTCGCCGAGCGCCTGCGCGACGACAAGGAGACGCAGCGCCTGGCGCGCTCCGAGGCGGTGCTGAAGAAGCTGGGCCTGCTGCCACGCACCTTCGACCTGCGCTCCTTCTTCCTCGACATGCTGGAGGAGCAGGTGGCGGGCTTCTACGACGAGCGCACCCGAACGGTGTATCTGCTGGATTGGGTGGAGCCCGCGCAGCAGAAGCCGGTCTTGGCCCATGAGCTCACGCACGCCCTGCAAGATCAGGCCGTGGGGCTGGAGAAGTGGACGAAAGCGGCGGAGTCCGAAGAAGACGTGGTGGAAACGAAGCCGAAGAAGTCCGATTCCGAGGAGGGTGCCTTCGAGGTGCAGCCGGAGGAAGCGGCCACCGCCCGCACCGCCCTGCTGGAGGGCCAGGCCATGTTCGTGCTCATCGATTACTTGTACGCGCCCGTGAGCCGGTCGCTGGCCACCGACCCGCTGCTCGCGCTGCCTTTCAAGCAGGCCACCGCCGATAGTCCCCAGTATCCGGTGCTCAAGAACGCGCCTCTTTATCTGAAAAAGTCGCTGACCTTCCCCTACACCTTCGGGCTGGAGTTCGTGCAGGAGTTGTTGCTGAAGGGAGGCAGGGCGCAGGCTTTCGCGGGGGTGCTGAAGGACCCGCCGCGCAACACGCGCGACATCATGACGCCGCGCAGCTACTTCTCCCGCGAGCGCATCCCGGCGCTGCACGTGCCCGCGCTCCAACCGCTGCTGGGTGCGGGCTACGAACGCTTCGACGTGGGCTCCATCGGCCAGTTCGACGTCCACGTGCTGCTGGAGCAGTTCGCCGACGAGAAGACCGCGCGGCGGCTCTCGCCCGCCTGGCGCGGCGGCTTCTACTACGCCGCGCTGCGTTTGCCGGAGAAGGACGCCGCGGCAGGGAAGCCGGAGGCGGCCAAAGCGGAGCCGGACAAGACCCCGGGTGATGCGAAAGAGGAGAAGCCGAAGCCGCCGCCGGTCGCGCCCGAGTCGCTGGCGCTGGTCTACCTCTCGCGCTGGGATTCGCCGGAGAGCGCGGCCCGGTTCGCCTCTTTTTACGCGGGTGCGCTGTTGCAGCGGTATCGCTTCGCCCAGGGAGCGGACGCGCCGGATCCCAAAGCGCCCGTCGCGACGGTTGCATCGGCGGCGCGCCGCAAGTGGACCACCGATGCCGGGCCGGTCGTCATCGAGCAGCGTGGCGAGTGGGTGCTGGTGCTGGAGAGTTTTGACGAAGCCACCGCCTCGAAGCTGGCCGACGCCATCCTGGCCGGGGCGAAGACCATTCCCGCCAAGCCCTGAGGGCCGGCTACTGGGGGGCGGTGTTCACGCTGATGCGCATCTCGAAGGTCTCCGGGTCCACCTTGTTGGAGCTGTAGAACTCCGCCCCGATGCCCTGCTGCTTGAGGGCTTCGCGCAGGACTTGGGCGCCCTGGCGGCCGCGGCTTGAATCGGGATTGATGACCAGCGTGATGGCGCCGAATGTGCGGGTGGAGGGGCGCGGGTTGGCCTCGAAGACGCGCGCGTCCCAGCCCGCCTTCCAGAACAGCGCGGCGAATTCCTCGGCGGAAGCCTTGGAGGCGGCCGGGGAGATGGGGGAGCCTTCATAGGTCTTGTCGATGGGAATGACGTCCACCGAGTACTTGCCGGCAGCGGAGAGCGAGCGCAGCAGCGCGTCCTTCTGCACGACGGTGAGGGTGCCGGAGAACCGGGGTACTGGCTTGAGGTCACCCTCCGCTTCGTAGGCTGCGCGAATGCGCTCCATCTCGCGCATGGCGTCGGGATGGACGACCACGGGAGCCTTCTTCCAGTAGTAATAGTAGATGCCCATCATCACCACCGCCACCAGGATGGGGATGCCGCGCAGCAACGTGGCTTTGATCTGTCGGTCGATATCGAACATGGACGTCTCCCGGGAGGTCCGGCGCCTTCGGACTGAGAGCGTACTTATACCACCACCCGGCCGCGCGGCAACCCCCCGAGGGGACCGCATCCCGCGCCCCAACCGCCCGCCGGGGAGTGTTCCATGTTGGTTGAATGTTGCCTTGACAGGGTGAGGCTCGGGGGCTAGAATCCGCGCCCATTACGCCCTTCAGGAATCCATCACAAGCTTCTGTGAGGTGCTCCATGCGCGCTTCTCTCCGGCGTTCTGCGTACGTTTGCGTCGCGCTTGTTCTGTTCAGTCTTGCGGCTTTCGCCCAGACCATCGAGAAGGGAGCCATCACCGGGACAGTCACCGATTCCTCCGGCGCCGTGGTGCCCAATGCCACGGTGAAGATCACGTACCT
>CBRAFF010000296.1:0-2635 GCA_967755155.1 uncultured bacterium | reverse complement strand
CAGGGCGCGGCCACCGGCGTGGGCGGCATCCTCCGCGACATCTTCACCATGGGCGCGCGCCCGGTGGCGGTGATGGATTCCCTGCGCTTCGGACCCATCATCAAGCCAGCCGGCATCCCGCGGGGCGGGACGGCGGCTGGTGGCAAGCGCGACGACGCCACCCTCCACAAGAACCACTCGCTGCTCGAAGGCGTGGTGAGCGGCATCGCCTTCTACGGCAACTGTTTCGGCGTGCCCAACCTGGGCGGAGAGACCAAGTTCGAGCCCGGCTACTCGCAGAATCCCCTGGTCAACGCTTTCGCGCTGGGCCTGGCGAAGCGCGAGCAGATCTTCTACGCCCGCGCCTCCGGCGAGGGCAATCCTGTCATCTACGTGGGCGCGAAGACCGGCCGCGACGGCATCCACGGCGCCACCATGGCCAGCGAAGAGTTCAGCGAAGGCTCCGAGCAGAAGCGTCCCAACGTCCAGGTGGGCGACCCGTTCCTGGAAAAACTCCTGCTCGAGGCCTGCCTCGAAGCCATGGAGTCGGGCGCGGTCGTCGGCATCCAGGACATGGGCGCCGCCGGGCTGACCTGCTCCACCTGCGAGATGGGCGGGCGCGGCGGCGTGGGCGTCGAGATCGAGCTCGACCGCGTGCCGCAGCGCGAGACCGCCATGTCGCCCTACGAGATCATGCTCTCCGAATCCCAGGAGCGCATGTTGCTGGTGGCCTCGAAGGGCCGCGAAGCCGAAGTCTTCCGCATCTTCGAGAAGTGGGGCCTGGACGCCGTCGTCATCGGCCGCGTCACCGCCGACGGCAAGATGCGCGTGCTCGAGCACGGCCAGGTCGTCGCCGAGATCCCCAACGACGCGCTCACCGACCAGGCGCCCCTCTACCAGCGCCCGCTCGAGCGCTGGGAGCCCAAGGTCGCGCGCGAGATGCCGGCCACGGTGAAGCTCGGCGCAAAGAGCGACCTCACCGCCGAATTCCAGCGCCTGCTGGCCGCGCCCAACATCTGCTCCAAACGCTGGATCCACGAGCAGTACGAGTCCATGGTGCGCACCAACACCTTCCAGGGACCAGGCGGCGACGCCGGCGTCATCCGCGTGAAGGGAACCAGCCGCGGCCTGGCCATGTCGCTCGACGGCAACGGCCGCTGGTGCTATCTCGACCCCAAGCTCGGCGCCGAGCTCGCCGTGGCCGAGGCGGCGCGCAACGTCGCTTGCGCCGGCGCCACGCCCGTTGCCGCCACCAACTGCCTGAACTTCGGCAACCCGGAGAAGCCCGGCATCATGTGGCAGTTCTCGCAGGTGGTGGACGGCATCGCCCGCGCCTGCGAAGCGCTGGGGACGCCCATCACCGGCGGCAACGTCAGCTTCTACAACGAGACCCTGGGCGAGGGCATCTATCCCACTCCGGTCGTGGGCGTGGTCGGAATCCTCGAGGACATCGCCCGGCTGATGAAGCCGCACTTCCGCGCCGCGGGGCGCGAGCTGGTCCTGCTGCGCGCCTCCGAGCCCGGCGACTTGACCGACGCCCAAGCCGAGTTCGGCTCCTCCGAGTACGCCAAGGAAGTGCTGGGCGCGCTCTGGGGCTTCCCACCGTCGCTCGAGCTGGAGCGGGAAGCCGCCCTCCAGAAGTGCCTGCTGGAGCTCATCGGCGCCGGCCTGGTCGAATCCGCGCACGACTGCTCCGAAGGCGGCCTGGCCGTCTGCCTGGCGGAATCCGGCTTTGCCGCCGGCCTGGGCGCCACGGTCGACGTGGCCTCCGGCGGCCTGCCCGCCGAGGTGGTCCTCTTCGGCGAGGACTCGAGCCGCGTGCTCCTCTCCTCGGACCCGAAGAACGCGCCGCAAATCCGCGAAATCGCGCTAAAATACAACATGGCGGCGGATCCCATCGGCCACACGGCCCCGGAAAATCTAAGCATCAGGCTCGACGGCACGGCCGTGGTGTCGGCAGCGGTGTCGGAGCTGAGCGGCGTTTGGGAGTCGGCGCTGGAACAGGCGTTGCAGTCGGAGACGGCGGAGCGTCCGGTTTCCGATGCGCTGCAAGGGCAGTAGGCCTGAGTCGTAAGGCCCGAGCGCCGTAGGCGCGGTATGCGAGCGGAGCGAGCGGATAGCCCAGGGCGGGAGCCCTGGGTAAGCGGGCAAAAATGAACCCAGCCCCGTAGGGGCGGCACAAGGACTTGGCGAGGAAAGGACCAATGACCCTTCCTTTCGATAAGTTCCGTGAAGAATGCGGCGTGGTGGGCATCCACGCCCATCCCGAGGCCTCCACGCTCGCCTACCTGGGGCTGCACGCGTTGCAGCACCGCGGGCAGGAATCCGCCGGCATCGTCAGCTCCGACGGCGCCACCCTGCACGTGAAGAAGGCCATGGGCCTGGTGGTGGACATCTTCACCGAAGAGGCGCTGGCGCGCCTCAAGGGCAACCTGGCCATCGGCCATAACCGCTACTCCACCACCGGCGATTCCGCCCTGCTCAACGCCCAACCCATCGTGGTGGACTGCAACAAGGGCATGATCGCCCTCGCCCACAACGGCAACCTGGTGAACGCGCAGCAGATCCGCTCGAAGCTGGAGGCGCAGGGCTCCATCTTCCAGACCACCTCGGACACCGAGGTCATCGTCCACCTCATCGCGCAGTCCAAGGAGCA
>CBRAFF010000295.1:0-2641 GCA_967755155.1 uncultured bacterium | reverse complement strand
CGGTGGCGGCCACCTTCGTTAGCGCCGTCTGCCTGGTGTTCCAGACCTACAGGCAGTCTCGGTATCCTTTTTCGCGCGACGCGGCGCGAAGCCGGCCGGTGGCGGCGCCGGCGGAGTCGAAGCAGGCCGCGCCCGCCACCGCGCCGGACGACGCCGCCAAGCCGGCTGAAGCGGCCCATGCCGAGGAAGCGCAGCCCCGCGCTGATGTCCCCGCGGCGAAGGCAAAGGCTCCCAGCTCGTCTGCCGTCGCCGTGCTGCGCGACCAGGAAAAGGAGACGGTCAGCGGCCCCAGCAAGCTCGATGCGGTGACGCGCGCCAAGACTGGCGCGAAGGCGGGAGAGCTGGCCGTCGGCAACGGCGCCGGCGTCGGCGGGCGCATGGACGATTCCAAGAAGCTGGGCAAAGAAGGCAAGGCGGAAACGGGCGGCACCTACGCAGCCAAGGCCGCTTCCCCTTCCGCTCCCGCCGTGGCCGCGGGCTCTGCGCGCGGGCCGGCGATGCAGCAACAACAGGCCGGTGCGCTGGCGCAGCAGGCCCCGCCCGCGCCTCCGGCGGCGAGGGAAGAGCTTCGCCGGCAGGCCGCAGCCGAACCGTCGCGCGCGGCCGCCGACCAGGCCGCGACGGCCAAGGTCACCACCCAGAACGAGATCGTGAGCGCGGAGAGCGCAGAAAAAGACGCAGACAAGCGCGCCCGCAACGCCGCGCCCGCCGCCGGATACGACGAGTTGGGCAAACTCTCCGCCGCGTCAGCCACCGCGCGCTGGAGCATCAACCCCGAGGGCCGCGTGCAACGCAGCCTGGACAGCGGGCAGACCTGGAAGTCCACCACCCTGGCTCCGGGCATCAGGTTCCGCACCGTGGCCGCCGCGGGCCCGGACGTCTGGGCGGGCGGCGAGGGCGGCGCGCTCTACCACTCCTCCGATTCCGGCGCGCACTGGACGCGCGTGGCGCTGCCGGCGGAGCTTGCCTCCGCCACCATCGTGCGCGTGGAGTTCACCGACGCCCGGCACGGCACGCTCACCACCTCGAGCGGGCAGGCCTGGGCCACCTCCGACGCCGGCGCCACCTGGCGCAAAAAGTAAGTCCTGACCGCTTTCCGCTGAGGGTCTGGCGGTAGTGCACAATCCCCCACGGCAGAATCACTTTTCGAGCCAGGAGTCCCCTGCTCACAAGCATAGGTGTCGGCAATCACTGACAGGTCGGCCGCCGTGCGCTGGAGTACGCATCGGGCCTTGGGTGAATCGCGCGCATCAGCGCTCCAGGGGTGCCTTGTGGGAGTCGTACTGTGGTTGATGATTCTCCTCATCGTTGTAAGCCTAGTGGTCTTCATCATCAGCCAAGCGGTTGGAAGCATTCAGACGTCGAAGGCGCAGGCCACGTTTGCGGAGCTCTCCGTGGCGCAACTCCAGGCTGCCGCACCGAAATGGGACGCCGTGCTCCGCCTGTCGTCGGACACGCTGTTCGGCAACAAGTCCGTAGCCTGGTTCGAAGAGCTGGCGCTGGGCACCTACGCTGAAAGCGACAATCTCGACAACTACCGCTTCCTTGAGCAGCAATACGTTGGAATGCTGGAGGCCCTTTCAGGTTTCCTGGCCTTCTCCAAGATAGACTGGGGCAAGGAGTACGATCCCTCGCAGGCACGAAGGATCACTGACCCGCCATTCCCTGAAATCCGACCGTTACACGAAACGTTGAAGTGGATGCACAAAGTCGCGCGTTATCACAACGGCCGGCTGCGGGGGAAAGGTATTCCGGCTTGCAAGTGGAACGAGATCATCCTGCAATCGAGCTATACCGAAGAACCTACTTCCTATGCGGGCAGCGCGTTCATGGCTCAGAATCAGCGCGTTCTTACTACCGCGGTGAATCCGAAGGCACTTACGGAAGAAATCGCGCGGGTGAGAGCGAGTGAGTCGGCGCCGGCGGCGCCGGCGAGGGCCTGAGTTTCAAACCATGCTGGGTGAGCGCGCCACTTCGCCATGAACCTTCCCGGTTGACCCCGCGCGCGCTTCGGCGCAGAATCCCGCTGTTCCCAGGTGACACCCGGCTCCAAGTCATTTCCCTCGATGCGGAGGAGCGCATGAAACTTCCCTCGCCGGCCCGCCGGCTGCTCTCGCTGTCCGTCCTCTTATTCCTCCTGGTCCTCCCGTTCGCTGTCAGTTCGGCACAAGAGCAGCCGCCGCCGGCCGCCCCGGCTCCGCCGCCCGAGCCTCCGCCTCCCCCGCCGCCGCAGGTGGTGGCGGGCGCCTGGAAGGTGACGCCGCTCGCGCAGAAGGGCGCGGCGGAGGCGGGCGCCACCACCTTCCCCGAGTTCGGTTCCGGCTACTGGGTGGACTCCGGCGAGCTGGTCTTCTGGGCGCGCACCGGGAACGAAAAAGACAAGGACGACTGGGCGCTCTTCTCGCTGAAGAACGGGCAGACCCGCAAGATCGCGCAGCATGACGTGGAGTTCACCGAGCCCGACGGCGTGCAGAAGAAGATCCGCCGCGGCATCGGGGGCTACTTCCCGGCGGGGAAGCTGCTGTTCGTGAACGTACCGCTGGGCCGCGTGGGCATCGACTCGAACGTCTACCTCTGGGACGGCGAGCGCCTGAACAAGGTACTGGCCAAGGGAGACTCGCTCCAGGTCGGCTCGACCACC
>CBRAFF010000294.1:0-2654 GCA_967755155.1 uncultured bacterium | reverse complement strand
GCTTTTCCCACGCCTTCATGTGCTTTTCGTCCACCTTCGCGGCTGTCGAGGCTTCGTGCGCCATGGCCCCCACACCCAGAAACAGCATCAGGAACGCGACCGTAAGTCTCAAAGCTCCTCCTTGAGTTCCGCCGAATTGATTAGGCTATCACGGCGAGACGCGGCATGCCGCGTCTCTACACCACCGAAGCCGCGGCCAGCTCTTCCAGCAAAGACCTGAGACGCGCCAGGACCTCGGCCGGCTGGGTGCTCTTCAAGGAAAATCGGAGGACGCCGGCGGGGGTGAACTGCGCGCCGGGCTCGGCGGCCACGAAGCGCGCGAGCTTCTCCGGCTCGATGGCGGCGTCTTCCGCGAACTTCACCTGCACGGAATCGCGGCGGCGCTCGATGGCGGCCACGCCCAGCCGCCGGCATACCAGCCGCAGCGTGGCGTACTCCAGCAGGTGCTCGACGGGCGCCGGCGGCGCGCCGTAGCGGTCGGCGAGTTCCTGGCGGACGTCGGCGAGTTGCTCCTCGCTCTCGACCGCGGCGACGCGCTTGTACATGCGCAGGCGCTGGTTCTCTTCGGCGACGTACTCCTCGGGGATGCGAACGTTGAGGCCGAGGTTGAGCTGGGCCTCGACCCGCTCGGGCGCAGCTTCGCCCTTGAGCTCGCGCACCGAGCGCTCGAGCATGGAGGTGTAAAGCTCGAAGCCGACGGAATCCACGTGGCCGCTCTGCTGGCCGCCGAGGAGCGTGCCGGCGCCGCGCAGCTCGAGATCGAGCGCGGCCAGCTTGAATCCCGCGCCCAGGTCGGAGAACTCCTTGAGCGCGGCCAGGCGGCGCCGGGCCAGCGGGGAAAGCTCCTGCTCCGGCGGAACCAGCAGATAGGCGTAGGCGCGCCGGTTGGAGCGGCCTACGCGCCCGCGCAACTGGTAAAGCTCGGAAAGGCCCAGGCGGTCGGCGCGGTTAATGAGGATGGTGTTGCACAGCGGGATGTCGAGGCCATTCTCGACGATGGTGGTGGCCACGAGCACGTCGGCTTGGTGGCGCATGAACTTGAGCATCACTTTTTCCAACTGGCTCTCCGGCATCTGTCCGTGGCCGACCACGACGCGCGCCTTGGGCGCCAGTTCCTGCACCTTGGCGGCGATCTCGTAGATGGTCTCCACGCGGTTGTGCAGGAAGTAGACCTGGCCCTGGCGCTCGAGTTCGTGCTGGATGGCGCTTTGCACCAGTTTGTCGCCGAAGGGCGCGACGACGGTCTGGATGGCGATGCGGTCCTTGGGCGGAGTCTCAATGACGCTCATGTCGCGCAGGCCCACCAGCGACATGTGCAGCGTGCGCGGGATGGGCGTGGCGGAGAGCGTGAGTACGTCCACTTCCTTCTTGAGCTGCTTCAGCCGCTCCTTGTGGCGGACGCCGAAGCGCTGCTCTTCATCCACCACCAGCAGGCCGAGGTCGGCGAAGCGCACGTCCTTCGAGAGCAGACGGTGCGTGCCGATGAGCACGTCCACTTTGCCGGCTTCGACTTTGGCCAGGATCTCCTTTTGCTGGCGCGCGCTGCGGAAGCGGCTCAGCATCTCCACCGTGATGGGGAAGGCGGCGAAGCGCTGGCGGAAGGTTTCGAAGTGCTGAAAGACGAGCACCGTGGTGGGCGCGAGCACCGCCACCTGCTTGTTATCGCCCACGGCCTTGAAGGCGGCGCGCATGGCGACTTCCGTCTTGCCGTAGCCGACGTCGCCGCAGAGCAGACGGTCCATGGGCATGCGGACTTCCATGTCGCGCTTGACGTCAACCACCGCCTGCCCCTGGTCCGGGGTCTCGGAGTGCTCGAAGGCGTCTTCGAACTCGCGTTGCCACTGGGTGTCCACGGGGAAGGCGTGCCCTTCGACCGCCTTGCGCTCGGCGTAGAGCTTGAGCAGGTCGTCGGCCATCTCCGCCACCGCCTTCTTCACGCGCGCCTTGGTCTTGGCCCACGCGCCCGAGCCCAGGCGGGCGAGCACGGGCTGCGCGCCCTCGGCAGAGCGGTACTTCTGCACCAGGTCCAGCCGGGTGAGCGGGACGTAGAGCTTGGCCTCCTCGGCGTACATCAGGAGCATGAACTCGGCGCTGAGTTCGCCCTGCTGGATCTGCTTCAGCCCGGCGTACTGGCCGATGCCGTGGTCCACGTGGACGACGTAGTCGCCGGCGGCCAAGTCGCGGAAGTCGGAGAGGAAGGCGGAGACCTTCGACTTCTGCCGCAGCGGGCGCGGGGCAACGGCTGCGGATTCGTCGAAGAGGTCGCGCGTCCCGAAGATGACCAGTCCGGCTTCGGGCAGGGCCACGCCGTCAGGGACAAAGGCGCGGACGAGGGTGGTGGTGTCAACGTCTTCGGCGAAGTAGGAGGTTTCGTCGAGATAGGTCTCGCCGCCGGAGGTGCGGGCGCGATTGCCCAAGCGGAAGGGGACGTTGTACTCGGTGAAGATGTCGGCCAGGCGCTCGACCTCGCCCAGGTTGGCGGCGGCCACCAGCACACGCTGGCCTTCGCCGCGCAGCCGGCGCACCTCCTCGGCCATGGCGGCCACCGAGCCGTGAGAGCGCGGAGTGGGCCGCGAGGCAAACTCCACCGGCGCGCCCTCGGCGTCAGCTTCGGTGAGCCCCAGATGCTCGAGCGCGGCGCCCGGCCGGCGCGC
>CBRAFF010000293.1:0-2657 GCA_967755155.1 uncultured bacterium | reverse complement strand
CACTATTTCGTACGCCGCGAGCTGACGCGCATCGCGCCGCTGCTGGCACGCGTCATCGCCAGCCACGGCCCGGCGCACCCGGAACTGCTCGACGTCGAGCGCCAGTTCCGGGGACTGGGAGAGGAACTCCTCCAGCACATGGAAAAGGAGGAGCAGATCCTCTTCCCTTACGTCACCCAGCTCGAGGAGTGCGAAAGCCGGAGGCAGCCGATAGCGCCTCCCCGGTTCGGCACGGTGGAGAACCCCATCCGCATGATGATGCACGAGCACGAAAGCGCCGGCTCTGTGCTGCGGACCCTCCGCGCCAAGACCGGCAACTACCGGCTGCCTGCCGGCGCCTGCGCCGGATACGAATCCCTCTTCCGCGCCTTGCAGGAGTTCGAGCAGGACCTGCATCAGCACATCCACCTGGAGAACAACATCCTGTTCCCCCGCGCAGTCGAACTGGAGCAGAAGATGCGTGCCCGGGGCGGATGGGGCGAAGCGGACTGAGGCCTCCGACTATGGCATGCTATGTTGTGGCCGGGGGAGTGGGGATGAGCGAGGTGCTACAAGTCCGCGAGTGGGGCGCCGACGCCTTCCACAAGAAGGTGATGCAACTGGAGTCGGAAGGCTTTGTCTCGCGCCTGGAGAGCTACCGCATCGTTCCCGACATGAACCCGGATACCGGCATCATCGTCCACGTGCACACCATGGAGATGTACAAGCCGGAGTAGCCGCCGCGCGCGCGGCGGAAATCGGCAGTGAAAGTTCTGGCTGCCCCCCAGGGATTCGAACTTGAGCCGATTTGCGGGCGTGAGCGAGGCGAGCGCAGCGAGCCGTCGCGGGAGCCCGCGGGCGAAATCCTGATTCCGCGAAGCGGGAGAAGGACCTCTTCTACTCTGCAAGTTCTAGGAAGGTTTTGGCTGCCCCCCAGGGATTCGAACCCCGATATGCTGATCCAGAGTCAGCTGTCCTACCATTGAACGAGGGGGCAGTCGCCGGCGCAACCACTGCGCCAGAACAAGCAAGCTGCTTGTCTTCATGATTTTACCGGCCGCTGGGATGCGGGTCAAACCCCGGCTTCCGCACCCGCATCACGCCGCCTCGTGACACCAGTCACAGCCGCCGCGCGCTGGCCGCCGGCAGCGACTTATCTTCGAGAAGGTGGAGGTGGGCCCGGTGTCCGGTCCCGACGGCTACTGCGAAGTCTGCTAGCACGGGCCGTATACAATGTCGGCGCGATCCCGGGCGGCGTGGCTTCGCATGCCGGCCCCATCTCGATGACCCAGGACCTGAAGGACGTCGCGCGCCAGCCCCTGGCCGCCGAGCAGGCGGCGCTGGTGGTGGTGGACATCCAGGAAAAGCTTCTGCCGCCCATCCATGAGAAGGAGCGGCTGGTGCGCAACTCGCAACTGCTGCTGCGGCTGGCCGGCATCTTGAAGATCCCGGTCGTCGCCACCACGCAATACGCCAAGGGCCTGGGCGGGACTGTTCCGGAGATCGCTTCCCTGCTGCCCGCGCCCGAGCCCATCGACAAACTGCAGTTCGGCTGTTTCTCGAGCCCCGAGTTCTGCTCCGCGCTCAAGGCCCTGCCGGGACGGCGCAACACCGTTCTGCTGTGCGGGATGGAAACCCACATCTGCGTGATGCAGACGGCGCTGGGCGCGCTGGAGCAGGGGTACCTGGTGCACGTGGCTTCCGACGCCGTAGGCTCGCGCTCGGAGTGGAACTGGAAGATCGGCCTGGAGCGGATGCGGACGGCGGGGGCGCTCATCTCCTCTACCGAGATGATCATCTACGAGCTGCTGGGCGGCTCGGGCACCGCCGAGTTCAAGCAGATGCTGCAGTACCTGAAGTGATGGCCGATTTTCGATTGCCGATCAACGATTGACGGTTTGGGAGGCGGGCCATGAAAGCTACTGCTAAGAACGCGAAGCGCCGCAGCAAAGAAGAGGCGCCGGCGGGAGCCGCAGCCCCCCAAGCCCGCGAGGCCTACCGCATCCGCACCCAGCTCATCCACGGCAAGTCGAAGACGGCGAAGTGGGACTACTCGCACCACGTCATCCCGCCCATCAGCTCCTCGGCCACGTTCCGCCTCAGCTCGTCGCAGCGCGGAGCCAAGGGGTTCTTCGAGTTCGCCTGCGACACCATCGACACCAAGCGCGAAGTCCCCATCTACATCTACGACCGGCTGGATGAGCCCACGCGCGGCATGCTGGAGGACAATCTGGCCGTGGCCGAGGGCGGCGACATGGCGCTGTGCTTCGCCACCGGCATGGCAGCCATCAGCGCCGCGCTCTGCGTGCTGATGAAGGCGGGCGACCAGGTGCTGGCCCACCAGACGCTCTACGGCTGCACCTACAGCTTCCTCACCAACTGGCTGCCGCGCCAGGGAGTGACGGCGCACTTCGCCGACTTCCGCCGACCGGAGGCGGTGGCCCGCGCCATCCGTCCCGAAACTCGCGTGGTTTATTTCGAGACGCCGGTGAATCCGACGCTGGAGCTCATCGACATCGCCGCCGTGCGCGAGGTAGTGGACCGCGCCAACCGCGGCCGCAAGCCCGAGGAGCGGATGCGCATCGTGGTGGACAGCACCTTCGGGACGCCGTACTGCCAGCGTCCGCTGGAGCACGGCGCGCACCTGGTGGTGCACTCGCTCACCAAGGCCATCGGTG
>CBRAFF010000292.1:0-2672 GCA_967755155.1 uncultured bacterium | reverse complement strand
GTGCGGATGCGGTTGCGCTCCGCCAGCAACCCGTAGCGGTCGCTGCCCATCACCTGCAGGCGCCACAGCCCGAAGGCCAGCCCCAGAAAGATGATGAGGATGCCGTACTGCACCGCCAGCAGCCGGTTCTGCGAGATTTTTTCTTCGCCTCCCAGCATCTCTCGTCCTCAGGCGCGTTGTTTCAGGCGGTCGAGTCCGGCGAACAGCACCACCGCCAGCAGCCCGTTGGCCGCTCCCGCCATCAGTTCGTGGCCCCAGCGCCACTCCAGCGGCTGTCCCATCATCCCTCGCACCACCAGGAAATAGACCGCCTGATGGAGCTGGTAAAACGCGAATGTCATCCCCAGCCGCACGCCGGGATTCTGCACGTCGATTCTAACGCCCAGCGAGGAGGCGGCGTATCCCACCACCGTCTTGGCGATGCCGAACACCCCCAGCGGATGGTGCGTCAGGCTGTCCTGCAACAGTCCGATGAGGGCGCCGGTGGTCAGCCCGGTCACCGGATTGCGCCGCGCCATGGCGAAGAAGATGGTGACCAGCAGAGGCAGGTCGAACATGGCGAACCAGGAAAAGCGCGCCGGCAGGAAGGCCTGCATCCCCAGTGCCACCAGCGGCACGCCCAGGCTGGCCGCCAGCGGGAAGCGATGGACTTCGATCTCTTCGCGGGGAGTGTAGGGGATGGCCACGGCGCTCTAGCGGGGAGTCTCGGGAGGGGTTGCGGGCGTGGTTCCGGCGGACGGGGCGCCGGTCGCGCCCGCCTCCGCCGCTTTGGGAGGCAGCCCGGGCAGGCGCTGCGACAGGATCTCGGCGGCGCGCCGCGGCGCCTCCGCCACCTCCGTCTCTGTGTGCTCGGCGATGCGCGTGACGATCAGCACCTCTTCCAGCCGGTTCAGCTCCGCCGCCGGCTGCAGCCGGATCTCGAAAAACAGGTCGCTGCCCGGCTTCACCGCCGCCACTGTGCCCAGCGGCAGGCCTTTGGGATAGATGCGGTCGCCGCCGCTGGTCAGCACTCGCTCGCCCACTTCCACCTTTTCATCCACCATGATGTAGTGCAGGCGCAGCTCGCCCGCGTCCGAGCCCTTCGCCACTCCCTGCAGGCGGGACTTCTCCAGCACCGCCCCCGCCCCGCTGCTGGCGTCGTGGATGGCCAGCACCTGCGAGGTACCGGGAAACACGTGCAGCACCTTGCCCACCACACCCTCCGGCGTGATCACCGCCATGTCTGCCTGCACGCCGTCGTTCGAACCCTTGTCCACATAAAGGATGCGGGACCGGTCGGTGCCGCTGGAACCGATGACCTGCGCCGCCAGCGTCTGCGAGATGAACTGCTGCTTGAAGGCCAGCAGGGACTGCAGGCGGCGGGCCTGGTTGGCGTCGTCCCGCAGGCGCGCCTGCTCGATGCGCATGCGCTCGACCTCTTCCTTCAGGGCGCGGTTCTCGTCCCGCACCCCCCGCAGGTAGAGGTAGTCCGACCACACCATGCGGGTGAGGCCGGAGGCGTTGACGAAGCCGCGTTCGAAAGGCGTGAGCGCCTTCACCACCCACAGGCGGATGAGCCGCGTGGACCCCGCTTCCGGGTTCGCCGCATCGGCGGGACGCTTGATCTGGATGGCCAGCGCCAGGATCTGCAGGAACAGCACGGCCACCAGCGTGGCCGTGTTGCGGTGGCGGTGGATCAGGTTTTCCATGCCCCTACCCGGGAGCGGCGCCCCTGCGCCCGCGCAATGCGCGCGCCTGGGCGGGCTACTCGATCGAGATCTTGCGCAGCAGCTTGAAGTCCGAAAGCATCTTGCCCGTGCCCAGCACCACGCTGGCCAGCGGGTCGTCGGCGATGGAGACCGGCAGCCCCGTCTCTTCGCGGATGCGCTTGTCCAGGTTCTTCAGCAGCGCTCCGCCGCCGGTGAGCACGATGCCGCGGTCGCTGATGTCGGCGGAAAGTTCCGGCGGCGTCCGCTCCAGGGCCACGCGGATGGCGTTCATGATGGTCCCTACGCACTCGCTCAGCGCCTCGCGGATCTCGCTGTCATCCACCGTGATGGTCTTGGGGATGCCCTCGATCAGGTTGCGTCCCTTGATCTCCATGGTCAGCGGCTTGTCCAAGGGATACCCGGAGCCCACCTCGATCTTGATCTGCTCCGCCGTGCGCTCTCCGATCAGCAGGTTATATTTGCGCTTGAGGTAGTTCATGATGGCCTCGTCCATCTGGTTGCCGGCCATGCGCACCGAGCGGGAATAGACGATGCCGGAAAGCGAGATGACGGCGATGTCTGTGGTGCCTCCGCCGATATCCACCACCATGTTGCCCGAGGGCTCGGTGATGGGCAAACCCGCGCCAATGGCGGCCACCATGGCCTGCTCCACCAGGTGCACTTCGCTGGCTTTGGCCCGGTAGGCGGAGTCCATCACCGCCCGCTTCTCCACCTGCGTGATCTCCGAGGGCACTCCGATCACGATGCGCGGATGCACCAGCATCTTCCGGTTGTGCGCCTTCTGGATGAAGTAGTTCAGCATCTTTTCCGTGATCTTGAAGTCGGCGATCACGCCGTCCTTCATGGGCTTGATGGCCACGATGTTGCCCGGCGTGCGCCCCAGCATCTCCTTGGCTTCCTTGCCCACTGCTTCCACTTCGCCCGTGTTCTTGTTGATGGCCACGATGGAAGGTTCGTTCACCA
>CBRAFF010000291.1:0-2675 GCA_967755155.1 uncultured bacterium | reverse complement strand
GAATCCGGTCGGCCCCTGGAGGCTGAGAACTAGGGCACTTGTTTCGGTTCGTCCGCCGTCTTCCTTCGCCGGACGTACCGGACCACGAGCCACACGACGAAGACCGCCAGCGAAGCATAGACCGCGTAGTTGAGGAAGCGGGAGTACTGCTCCACCATCGAGTACTGCCGCCCCAGCAGGACCCCCAGCCCGATCAGGGCCCCGTTCCAGATCCCGCTTCCGGCGATGGTGAAGATGCTGAACGTGCCCAGATGCATCCTCTCAGCCCCCGCCGGCAGGGAGATGAGGCTCCGCACACCGGGTAGCAGCCGGCCGAAGAAGATCGCGGACTTGCCGTGCCTCCGGAACCAGCGTTCCGCGGTTTCGAAGTCCTCCCGGTCCACGAGCGGCAGCTTGGATAACCACCGGATGGAGCGTTCCAGCCCCACCTTGGCCCCGAGGAAGTACAGCGCCAGGGCGCCCACATATGCCCCGAGCGTGCTGGTCACGAAGACCAGGGGCAGGCTCAGGGATCCCTGCCGGGTCAGGAACCCCGCAAGAGGAAGAATGACCTCGCTGGGGATCGGCGGGAACACCGTTTCTGCGAGCGTGAACAGCCCGACGCCCCACTCCCCCCCGCGTGGTCCTGCGAAAGCGGCAGCGCGAATTGGGGGCTGCCACGCGCTGGGCCGAGGCGTACCCTGAGGATATGAGCTGCGACCACGGATCGGAGTTGAGATGACGCCCACCTGGCTGCGGTGGATGCCCGCCGTGGCCGTACCTGCTGTAATCGCTGCCGGAGTCCTGGCGGGGTCCGTCCCTGCCAGCGCCCGCGATCCGTTGCCCGGCAAGACTCCCGCGCAGGTGCTGGCAATGATCGGGCAGCACACCACCAAGGCCCTGTCCGGAACGGTGGAGCAGACGTCCGAACTCGGCCTGCCCGACGTTCCCCAGGTAGGGCCGAGCAGCGGCCCCGCTGCAGGCTCCCTTGCGGAATTGCTGACAGGTCCGCATAGCGCCCGGGTCTATGTCGACGGACCCGCCAAGGTGCGGATCCAGGTCATGGACCGGATGGCTGAGCGGGACGCGGTGCGGCAGGGCAACGAGGTTTGGCTGTACAACTCCAAGGACAATACCGCCACGCACCTGACGCTTCCGGGCACTGCGTCCGGCAAGGAGGACCGCTGTTCCCGGATTCCGGGCAGCGTGGCAACGCCCGAGGAACTGGCCGCCCGGATGCTTGAAAAAGTTGACGCTTCCACGGACGTGGCCGTGCGCGGGGACGTGGAAGTGGCCGGCAGGGCAGCCTACAACCTGGTGCTCACTCCGCGCTCGCAGGGAACGCTGGTGGAATCCGTGGCTGTCGCCGTCGACGGCGAGAACGGGTTGCCGCTGAGCGTGGAAGTACGGGCACGCGGACAGCAGGAGCCCGCCTTCCGGACGGCATTCTCAAGCCTTAAGCTTGAGGCCCCGGATGCTGCCATCTTCAACTTCACGCCTCCGCCCGGCGCCTCGGTCAAGGAACTGGCGCTGCCGTCGTCCGGCTACGCCAAGCGGGACCTGGGCCAGCAGGGCAGGGAAACCTCAGGCCTGGGCAAGGACGAACTGGGCAAGCTGGAAAATGACCGGAAGGCGCCCGCTGCAGCCGGTGGGGCTCCGTCCGTGACCGGCACCGGCTGGGAGACGGTGGTCGGTTTCCCGGCTCGCGCCAACTCCGCGGCGGCCGGGGCGCCGTCGGTCGACACGCTGCTGAACGATCCGCTTCTCCGCCAGGCAACAGTCGCCGTGCCCGGCGGCCGGGCGATCTCCACGTCGTTGCTGAACGTCCTGCTGACGGACGACGGCCGGATGTTCGTTGGCTCGGTGCCTCTGGAGCGGCTGCAGGCCGCTGCTGCCGCGAGGTGACTTCCGCTGACCGGGGCGCCGGACTCGCCATTGAGACCACGGGGCTGAGCAAGCGCTTCGGCCATCAGCTTGCGGTGAACAGCATCGACCTGGCGGTGCCGCAGGGTTCCGTCTTTGGCTTTCTGGGTCCCAACGGCTCCGGCAAGACCACCACCATCCGCATGATGCTTGGCCTGGCCGCAGCGACAGCAGGGTCGGTGCGGCTGCTTGGTCAGGACATGCCGGGCAAGCTGGACGAGGTCCTGCCGCAGGTGGGCGCCCTCGTCGAGGGCCCGGCGTTCTATCCCTTCCTCTCAGGAGCCGCAAATCTGCACCGCTTTGATGCCGCGGACCGCCACGCTTCGCCGGGCACGCGGCGGGCCCGGGTGGCGGAAGCGCTCGAACGCGTGGGGCTCTCACACGCCGCGCGCAAGAAGGTGCGCGCCTATTCGCTGGGCATGAAGCAGCGGCTGGGAATCGCCAATACCCTGCTCTCGCCCCGGGAACTGCTGATCCTGGACGAGCCCACCAACGGGCTGGATCCCCAAGGCACGCGGGAGGTGCGCAGCCTGGTCCGGTCCCTCGCTGCCGATGGTGCCACCGTGTTCGTCTCCAGCCATCTGCTGGCCGAAGTGGAGCAAATTTGCACGCATGCGGCCATCATGAGTGCCGGGCGGCTGGTGGCGCAGGGCCCGCTGGCCGAGCTCCGCCAGGCGGGCACCGCGCAGCTTCGCCTGATAACGCCCGACGCCGGAGCGGCCTCGGGCGTGCTGGTCCGGTTCGGCATGACTCCGGTCGTCGGGCCCCCGGAC
>CBRAFF010000290.1:0-2686 GCA_967755155.1 uncultured bacterium | reverse complement strand
CGACGCACCAGCCGGCCCCAGCGGCGTTGTGACCTGCAGCTGTGACCGATCCAACGAGCGCAAAGGAGGATCCATCTCATGTTCCCAATCGGGGATGATGACAGCGCTCGCCGGACTTTTCCGGTGGTCACGTATCTCTTGATCGCTCTGAACGTCCTGTTTTTCTTTGTTGAAATGAATGGCGGGAACCCTTTCATTCAGAAGTGGGCTTTCGTCCCTAGCCGCTTCCTGGCCCATCCTTCCGCAGATTTTCCGACGCTCTTCACTTCCATGTTCATGCATGCCGGGTGGCTTCACCTGGGGGGCAACATGCTGTACCTGTGGATCTTTGGGGACAATGTGGAAGACCGTTTCGGGCACATCAAGTTCACCATCTTCTACCTGCTCTGTGGGCTTGCGGCAACGTTCGCACAGTTGGCGTTCAGCCTCACATCCAACATACCGAACCTGGGAGCCTCGGGGGCCATCGCGGGGGTGCTCGGCGCTTACATTCTGCTGTTCCCGCAGGGAAGCGTCAGGGTCTTGCAGGGTGGACGAGTGATTCCGGTGCCGGCGCTGATGGTCATTGGGCTCTGGATCGTCCTGCAGTTTTTCAGCGGCATCGGCTCCATTGCCAACGCAGGGCAGACAGGTGGCGTCGCCTACATGGCGCATATCGGCGGATTTGTGGCGGGCTTTGTGCTGACTTTTGTGTTTCGTGGGAGTGGCGACGCGCAGGCGCAGGGCTGAATCGGGCAGCGGGTCAGCGCACGTACTCGATGCCGTATTGATGCTTGCCTTCTTTTCCTTCCAGGACTCTGGCGACGCGGCCGGGGACGAAGACCTCGGCGGCGCCTCCGCCGATGTAGGGCACGGCGATCTCCACCCAGGAGAACTTGCGGTACACGCGCTTACTCTCGAAGCGGATGCCGCCGCGCGACATATCCAGCACCTCGACGACGTCCGGGTCGCTGCCCGGCTGGCGGACGCATCCCTGCTTGCGCAGGTTGGTGCGGGTGAAGCGCCGCCGATTCTTGGGCTCCACCGGCGGGGCCGGAGGGGGCGCGGCTTCGGGCGCCGCCTCAGGCTCTGGGCTGGCGGTGGGGTCGGGCGCAGGCGGCGGCTCCACATAGTCCTGCGGCACTTCCTTCCACAGGGTCCATTCCCGGCAATGATTGCAACTGCGGCCCAGGTTGTGATTGACGTCGAAGACCTCCAGCTCGACCTCCGACAGGTAGCAGACCTCGCGCGTCAGGCAACTGATGCACTGCAAGCACACCCGGCCCAGCGCCTTCTCCGCCTGGGAGACGTCGGGGAAGCGCACGCCCCACAATTCCACCGTAGGGTCCAGCACCGCCACCCCGTAGATATGGCAGTCGAGCTGGATGCCGAGTTGCCCCACTACCCGGGCTTCCGATTCCTTCTGTGTGGGGAGGCACTTGATGAAGATCGTCTGCTCCGGGCCCAGGACCCGCGAAAGGACGATGGTGGCGCCGGTGCGGCTGACCAACTGGGTGCGCGCGTTCTCCACAAAATCGCGGCCGCCGGCGATGTCCGTTCCCGAAACGATGATGGGCAGGGAAAGGGACACCCGGTCGCTCCGGCGCCGTTTGCCGGCGCGGGAGTTCTTCTGAGGTTCTGGCTTTCTCACCATGGTGTGGATTGTTCCCAGGAGGGCGCGGACGCCGCCCCAATACCCTACTTGAAACCGCCGAAGACGACAATCCGCCAGCTTGCCGCAGCGCTCCGCTGAAAGCATCCTGGTGGAGGTGGCGCGCATCCGGCTGGCGGTCTCGCGGCTGAGCTCGCTGGAGGGCGAAGTGAGGCTGCGCCAGCCGCCCGGTTTCAACGGTCTTATCGACCTCGACCGCCCGCAGTAGGCGGCGGGCCGGGGGTTAGGAGCCGGCCGGGTCCTCGGTTTCCTCGGAAGTTTCTTCGGGACTTAGATCAGAGGGCAGATCAGAGGCGAAGATGGAGGGAGTGAGGTCGCCCCCCGGCTCGCCGGACTGCTTCTCCTGCTTGCGCTGCTGGGCGCGAGCCAGCTTGGCCTGCCGCTTCTCCCTGCGGGCCTGTTCCTTCTGGCGCTTGGCAAAACTTGGACGACTCGACATAAATACCTCCAGGGCGGCACAGGGAACGGCCGCGGCTTCACTCCGTACAACCGGTCTTCGTGGGGACTACCAGCGACGCTCGCGCCCGCCGCCGCCCTTGTGGCCGCCGCCACCCCGGCTGTCGCGTCCGCCGCCGCCACCGCCGCCGCGTTCCTGCCGGGGGCGCGCTTCGTTCACCGTCAGGGGACGGCCGCCCACGTCGGCGCCGCTCAATGCGGTGATGGCCTTTTCCGCGTCGGCGTCGTTGGGCATCTCCACGAAGGCGAAGCCGCGGGAACGGTCCGTGCCCGGTTCGGTGATGATGCTTACGCTCTCCACCGGCCCGTGGGTTTCGAACATCCCGCGAAGGTCGGCTTCGGTGGCGCTGAATGCCAGATTGCCTACATAGATCCTTTTCATTGCTGCTCTCCTGTGGACTGCGTTGTTCCGGGGCCCTGGATTTGTGCCGGACGCGCCGGCAGCTCTACCTCGCTCAACATCGCCTGCACTCTGCTCAAGAAATCTTCCGGACCCTCTCCCCGCAGGAGGACGCCGCCATCCAGGAAGACCGGGCACAGGTATTGCGACTCGGCCAGCAGGAATCCGATGCGCTGCGC
>CBRAFF010000289.1:0-2690 GCA_967755155.1 uncultured bacterium | reverse complement strand
TGTAGAAGGTGGTGGTCTTGCCCGCGCCGTTGGGGCCCAGCAGGCCCACCACCTCGGCCTGGTGGATCTCGAGGCTCACCTCGTTCACCACCTTGCGCCCGCGGTAGGATTTGCTGATCTCTTCGGTGGCCAGCGTCTGCATTATTTTTGGACTTGCGTCTGGGTGACGGTGCGCGCGGGAGTGCGGCTGCCCACCACCACGCGGTCTCCCTGATTATAGAACGTCACCGAATCCCCGGTGGCCGTCCCGTGCTCGGCGTCGGTGATGGTGGGGGGATGGGCCGCGTCGCCCGTCATCTCGAATTTTCCCTCGGCGGCGGTGTACACCAGGCGCGTCCCCGTGGCCTTGCGCCCCGGCGACTCGGCCACGACCTTCCCCAGGGCCAGCACGCGCTCCACCCGGCTGCCGGAAGCGGGCGCTCCCGCCTCGCCCGCCGGGAGCAGATGGACCTCCATGGCCTCCGCCGTCACCATCTGCCCGGCGCTCTTCAGCGTTACCCCGCCTTCAAAGCGCGCCTTGCGCTCCCGGTCGGAGTAGGTCAGCCGCGCCCCGGTGACGTTCACCGCCGCCAGTTTTCCCTGCTTGTCCGGCTGCACGAAGACGGTGGAGACCGGCTGGGTCGCGCTTCCCTGGGCTACTAGCGAGCGGCGGTCGCGGTCGAAGTCCAGCGTAGACGCCTGCACGATGTTCGACCCTTGCCACAATCTGGCGCCGCCGGCGAAATGCGCCGTGGGCGGGTGGGCCTTCATGCTGGCCGCGGTCACGTGGATGGGGTCGCCGGAAGCCAGCAACGCTCCCGTCGCCTGCCGTCCCGCCACCCGGTAGGTGGTCTTGACTGCGCCCTGGGCCTCCGCTTCGCCGCTCTGCCTGCGCAAGCGGAGCACCCGGGCGGTGATGGTCATGGGGCCATCGCTGGCTTGCGGCGAGCCGGTCAGCTCCACCGTGCCCTCCGCCGGCGAAAAGCGCCCCCGGCCTCCCGACGCCCGCCGCTCGCCCTCCGTATAGCGGACGTCGCCTTCCTGGACCACGCTGGTGATGGCGCCGCCGCGGTCGAACAGCACATCCAGTTCGCGGCTGGTGCTGACTTTGTCGGGCTGGCCCGGAGTGGAGGAGACGACCCTTGCCTGGGGCTCGCCGTGCAGCGCGCGCGGCCGGCTGGCGCCGTCGAAGCTTGCCTGGAACTGCGCCGCCGTGACCGTGGTGGTGGTGGCCTGCGCCGCGCCCGCGCCGGGCAGCAGGCGGATCTGCGGCGCGCCGGTGATCAGTGCCCGCTCCACCCGGCGGCCCTCCGCGATGACCAGCTCCACCGCGCCCGCCAGCAACTCCAGCGGCTGGCGCTGGTCCGCCCGCCCCTTCCCTTTCGCCGGCGTTTGCTTCATCTGCACCTGCTCGAGCGCGCGCACCCGGGTGAGCCGGTTCTCCCGCCCGAACTCCATGGCGACGCGCGCGGCCCGCCCGGCGAACAACCCCCCGCCCGTCCCTTCCAGGGTCACTCCTCCCAGGAGTTGGCCGGAGCGCAGCATGTTCTTCTCATCCATGAGGAACTCGCCCCGCGGCGCATGCGCCTGCACGCTGCTTTCCCCGGCCTGGCTTGCGTTCACGCCGCCTTCCGCCGTAATGCGCTCCACCGTGTTGTCCTGGCGCAGATGGACGATGGCCCGGGCCGCCCAGACCGTGCGTCCCTGCTGCTCGATGGTGACGCCCTCGAACACCGCCTGCCGCGGCTCCTTGCTGATCACCGCCCGCACCGCGCGGATCTCCGCGCCCTCGCGCCCGGTGGTCTTCAGCTGCACCTCGGAGCCGAAGGTCAGCACGCTCGCCTTGGAGTCAAAGCGCACCCCCACCGCCGAACCTGCCCCTTGCGGGATGCGGAACTCGATGCGCTCGCGCGTCTCCGCCATCCCCGTCTTCTGGTGGAAGACCAGCCCGCTGGTTTTCAGGTGGATGGGATTCTTCAGCTCCGCCGGGGGCGCCTGGTCGGCATGCGCTTCCCCGCCCGCCGCCTCCAGGTCGATGTGCACCTCGCCGCGCGCCGCCACCTCGCCCGTGGCCGCATCGTACTCGAACTCGGAGCCGTAGATCTGGTCGTAGCGCTCGGCGTTCCGCCCGTACACCACGATGCTTACGTCCTCGAGCGTGGCCCGCCCCCCCTGCTTGTACTGCACCGCTCTGCCCGCCCGGATGGTGAACAGCGTCCTGCCACCCTCGGACTTGGAGAGGGTGAAGCCCTGCGTGGTCTGCTGGATGTCCACGCCCAGCTTCTCGGACACCGTCGCGATCGCGCGCCGCTCCACCTGGCGCTTGAGCAGGTAGCTGCCCAGGACCAGCGCTACCAGCGCGATGGCCGCGATGGCAAACCACTTTCGCAAGCGCGCGGCGTTCACGGGCATCTTTCAATCTTACGCGAACACTTGGGACCGTGTGGCACAGGCGTCCTCGCCTGTGCGGGCTCGCTCTTCCTTTTTCTTTCTTACTTTTTACTTTGCGCCACGTCGCTCATCGTCAACTGCATCCCGGGAAAATCCGGGTTGGAGCTCTCCTCGATGGTGAAGGCGAGGTCGAGCGCGTCCCCGGCCTTGAACTCTGCCAGGCGCTCTCCCATGCGCCAGCCCAGCGCGTCGAAGGCGCGGCCTCCCTGCATCACGCGCAGCTTGAGGTGCTTCTCCTTGAGCAGGAAGGGCGGCTGCAC
>CBRAFF010000288.1:0-2701 GCA_967755155.1 uncultured bacterium | reverse complement strand
GCCCGGGGAACCTGTGGCTCGCCCTCTCCGCCGACCACGGCATCCCGCCCCTGCCCTCCTACGCCGCGAAGTTGCGCATCCCGGCGGGAAGCTTTAGCCCCAGGGAGGCGAAGGACCGTGCCAACGCCGCGCTCTCCGCGCAGCTCTCGCCCCAACGGCCCACCGAGTTCATCCGCTCGCTCGATTGGCCCTTCGCCTATCTCTCACCGGAAGCGTTCACCTCGGCGAAGCTCACCCAGGCGGAGGCCGAGCGCGCCGCCGGCGAGGTGCTGCTGAAAGAAAGCCCTGCGGTGGGCTACTACACCCGCAGCCAGATCGCGCGCGGCGAGTTGCCGCCGGGCGAGACCGCGCGTCGCTACGCCAACAGCGCCGCGCCCATCGGCGGCTGGTACGTCATCCTGGTGCCGCAGGCGTACGTGATGGAATACCCGGCCGGCACCACCCATTCCAGTCCCTACAGCTACGACACTCACGTCCCGCTGGCCTTCTACGGACCGCCCTTCCAGCCGGGCACCTACCGCGGCCGCGCCGAGCCGGTGGACCTGGCGCCCACTCTGGCCTCGCTGCTGGGAATCTCGCCGCCCTCGCACAGCGTGGGACGAGTGCTGACCGAGGCGCTCGCGCCCGCCCCGCCGCGCCCGGCCCGCAGGGCGCCGCGATGACGCAGGCTGCCAGCCCGGCCGCGGGCGCATTCGGCCACGCCGTGGACCTGAGCGTGAGCTTCGCCGGCCTGGCCCTCAAGAATCCGGTGCTCGCCGCCAGCGGCACCTTCGGCTACGGCATCGAGTTCGAGGACATCGTCGCGCTGGAAAAGCTGGGCGGCTTCGTGGTGAAGGGGCTCTCGCGCGAGCCCATGGCCGGCAACCCGCCGCCGCGCATCTTTGAGACTGCGGCCGGCATGCTGAACTCCATCGGATTGCAGAACATCGGCGCCCGCGCCTTCGTGGACGAAAAGCTGCCGCTGCTCAACAAAAAGAAAGACATCGTGGTCATCGCCAACGTCTTCGGCTACACGCCGGAGGACTACGAAGCCGCCATCCACATCCTGAATGAGGGCGAGGGCATCGCCGCCTATGAGCTGAACGTCTCCTGCCCCAACACCAAGCGCGGCGGCATCCAGTTCGGCACCGATCCGGTGCTGCTGGAGGAAATGGTGGTCGGCGCCAAGAACGCGGCGCGGCGGCCGCTCATCGTCAAGCTCTCGCCCAACGTGAGCAGCATCCCGCAGATGGCGCACGCGGCGGAGAACGCCGGAGCCGACGCCATCTCCCTGGTCAACACCTTCGTGGCCCTGGCCATCGACGCCGAGACCCGCCGCCCCCGCATCTCCAACATCACCGCCGGACTCTCCGGGCCGGCCATCAAGCCCATCGCCCTGCGCATGGTCTATGAAGCGGCGCACGCCGTGGACATCCCGGTCCTCGGCATCGGCGGCATCGCCACCGCCGAGGACGTGGTGGAGTTCCTGCTCGCCGGCGCCGCCGCCGTCCAGATCGGCACCGCCAACTACTGGGACCCCTGCGCCACGGAGAAGATCGTGGGCGCGCTCGAGCGCTGGTGCCTGGAGCACCGCGTCGCCAAGATCGCCGACCTCATCGGCGGGTTGGAGGTCGGCAATCAGTAGCCCGCGCAGACTTGGTCTGTACCTCGTTGCGATGGCGGTTGTTCAACTCAGCATGTACATCGCGATGGTACTTAGACCCTTTGCCGCCTTGCAGTGGCTGGACTTTGCTGACCTTCGCCTGCCGCTCCGGCTAGCCTTGGAATCGCTGGACCTCCCCAATGGCATTCGGGATGCTGTCCCGCGGCTCTCAGCGGTCTGGCTTGCCTCGATAGGCGCTCTTCTGTTTCGTACTGGGCGCCATTTGCAGCTTTATATTTGGTCGGAAGTCTTCCTAGGCTTGCTGCCAGCGTTTTGCCTTCTGGCTTTCGCAATGTTGTTCGGTCTTAGCCACCACCACCGCCATTCCGCCGACGAATTTGCCGTACCCCTCGCAACACTGCTTGCCACTACTGTTTTGCCGTTGTACTGGGCCATGCGGCTTACGAAAAAGGCGCGCGCCAAGGACCCCATCGGCGGGTTGCAGGCCTAGCGCAGCCTATTTGCTCGCCGGAGGCGGCGGTACCCTGAAGCTCCAGTCCAGCATCGCCAGCTTCCATCCTTCCGCGCGCTTTTCCACCACGTAGACCGACCACAACACGGCCTGGACCTTCTGCCCGTTCTTGCGGGTCAGGGTCATGTCCGTTCGGGTGTAGCCCCAGCCCATCTGCGCGGTCGCGGCGATCCTGACCACCTCGGACTTCGAGGGCGGCACCGGCTCTTTCATCTCCGGCACCAGATGGTGGTCGCGGAAGTCCGCCCAGCCGTCGTTCCGGTGGCCGTTCTCGAAGGCAACCATGTCGGCGGCCATCAGCGGCTCGATCTTCGACAGGTCGCGCTCCGCCAGCCCCTGCTCAAAACGCTGGATGACGTTTCGTACCTCGTCCTCCGGACTGGAGCTCTGGGCTTGCAACGCGCCCAGGCCCAGCGCCAGAGCCAGGATTGCCGCAATCAATGCTGCAGGTCGCATCCTCATCCTCCCATTCAGCAGATTTGTCCGCCTCAGTGCTTGTGCTCCATGCGTCCCGGCCGGAAGCGTAGAAACACGCGGAAGCTCACCGGGTTCTCCCCATACACGGCATCGAGCGACGCCGGCTTGGA
>CBRAFF010000287.1:0-2714 GCA_967755155.1 uncultured bacterium | reverse complement strand
CGTCCCGGTGCAGGAACTGGCGGGAGAGACCGAGGCCCCGCCTGCGGGGATCATGCCCGTGGAAGCCATGCTGGTCCGCAAGGTCCAGGACTGGCGGGTGGCGACCGCGGAGGATTTCGGCCCCGGCGCCGCCTCCTGGATGCGGGGCAACGGGCTGGAACCGAACGGTCGCGTGCCCGGCGACTACTCCGGGGGCAGGAACGGGCGCGACGTCGCTTTCCTGCTGGCGCCCGCCGCGCCGTCGCAGCCAGTCGCGGCGCCGCCGCAGCCCGGCGCCGTGCCCGCCGCAACCCCACCGGCTGCCGCGGCCCCCGCTCCGGAGGACAAGCGCCGCGTGGTCCTGCTGGTGGAGGGCGTGAACCTGTACGACGCTGAGTACCCCACCATCCTGGGCATAGCCCGCATCCCCAAGGACGCCATCGCCGACATCGACTGGGGCAGGAACCCGCCGCCACAAGGCGCGCCGGATGGCGATGGCCTGCTCCTCATCCGCCGGCGGAATGACCTGGCCTCCGGCCTGGTGCTGTTCGTGACCGAGCGGCACATCGTTTCGGCCGTTCCCCTCAACTACACTCAGATCCGCCTGAGGTAGTCCCATGCTGCGAAAGACGCGGCTGTTCACGCCCGGCCCCACGCCTCTGTTGCCCGCCGCCCAGGCCGCTCTCGCCGCTTCCAGCTTCCACCACCGCACCGCCGATTTCCGCGCCCTCTACAGCCGCGTGCTAGTCGACCTGAAGACCTTCATCGGCACCGCGAATGACGTCCTGCTGCTGGCCTCCTCCGGCACCGGGGCCATGGAGGCCGCGGTCTCGAACCTCACCTCTCCCGGCGACCGCGTGCTGGTGCTGACCGCGGGGAAATTCGGAGAGCGCTGGCGCGAGCTGGCCGCCGCCTACGGCTGCGCTGTGGATCTGGTGGAGGCGCCCTACGGCGAAACCTTCACGCTCGACGCCGTGACGGAAAAGCTTAAGATCGACACTCGCGTGGTCTACCTGCAGGCCACGGAGAGCTCGACCGGCGTCCGCCATGACGTGGAGGGCGTGGCCCGGCGGCTCAAAAACAATGAAAGCGGCGCGCTGCTCGTCGTGGACGCCATCACCGGCCTGGGCACCACGCTCTTCGACGCCGATACCTGGGGCGTGGACGTGATGATCGGCGGCTCGCAGAAGGCGGTGATGATCCCGCCCGGGCTCGCCTACTGCTCCGTCGGCGAGCGCGCCTGGCAGCGCATGGAGTCGGCGGCGTCGCCGCGCTACTACTTCGACCTGCGCCGGGAGCGCAAGGCGGCGGCCAAGGGCGAGTCGTCCTTCACTCCGGCCACGTCGCTGGTGGCGGCGCTGGCCGCCGCGCTCGACTACATCCGCGCCGCCGGCGAGGGCGACCTGGCCGCCGGACGCGATGCCCTCATCCTGAACGCCGAGCTGGCCGCGGCCATGACCCGCGCCGCCGCCGAAGCCCTGGGGCTCAAGCTCTTTGCCCGTTCCGCCCCCGCCGCCGCCCTCACCGCCATCGAGCCGCCCGCGGGCGTCGAGTCCGGCGTCGTGGTCAAGGCCTTCCGCGAGAGCTTTGGCGCGGTGGTCGCCAACGGACAGGGGGAGATGAAGGGCAAACTCTTCCGCATCGCGCACCTCGGGTACTACGATTACCTCGACACCATCGCCATCCTGGGCGCGCTGGAGCAGGTGCTGGCCCGGGTGGGCGGCAAGCGGCACGTGGAGTTCGGCTCCGGCTTGCGGGCGGCCCAGGCGGTCTACGCCGAAGCCGAGGCCCGCGAGGCGGCGGCAAGGTAGATTCTGAACCATCGGGGACTTAGAGGATTTCCTTCGTGGACCTTCGTGCCCTTCGTGGTTAGTCTTTCCCATCCATGAAAATCGTCATCGCAGAAAAGGTCTCCCCCGCCGCCGAGGCGCTGCTCAAGGAAGAGCCGCGCTGGGAGGTGGTGACCGCGGACCAGATCAACGCTCAGATCAACGCTCAGCTCGACGGCACGCTCGCCGCGCACCTGGAGAACGCGGACGCGCTCATCGTGCGCTCTGCCGTCCAGGTGACCGCCGCGACGCTCGAGCACGCGCGCAAGCTGCGCGTCATCGGGCGCGCCGGCGTGGGCGTGGACAACATCGACCTCGAAGCCGCCACCAAGAAGGGCATCGCGGTGATGAACACGCCCGGCGCCAACGCCGTGGCCGTCGCCGAGCATACGTTCGCCCTGATGCTGGCGCTGGCCCGCCACCTCTGCCGCGCTGATGCGCTCACCCGCGCCGGGCGCTGGGAGAAAAAATCGCTGCAAGGGACGGAGCTGCGCGGGAAGACCCTGGGCATCGCCGGCCTGGGCCGCGTGGGCATGGAAGTGGCGCGGCGCGCGCGCGCCTTCGGCATGGCAGTGATCGCCCACGATCCCTTCGTCTCGACCACCGTGGCCCGCGAGCTGGGCATCAAGCTGGCTGGCCTCGACGAGGTCTACGCTGCCGCCGACTACCTGACGCTGCACGTCGGCCTGACGCCGCAAACCGCCGGCATGATCAACGCGGCGGCGCTCGCCAGGATGAAGAAGGGCGTGCGGCTCATCAACTGCGCTCGCGGCGAGCTGGTGGAAGAAGCCGCGCTGGCCGAGGCACTGCTCTCCGGCCACGTCGCCGGAGCGGCCGTGGACGTCTTCCCGGAAGAGCCGCCGAAGTCCTCGCCGCTGCTGGCGCTGGAGAACGTCAACGTCATTG
>CBRAFF010000286.1:0-2717 GCA_967755155.1 uncultured bacterium | reverse complement strand
CACGGTGGAGGCCATCCGCGAGCTGCGGGTGGCCATCAAGGGCCCGCTGACCACGCCGGTGGGCGGCGGCATCCGCTCGCTCAACGTAGCGCTGCGGCAGATCCTCGACCTCTACGCCTGCGTCCGCCCGGTGAAGTACTACCAGGGCGTGCCCTCGCCGGTGAAGCATCCGGAACGCATGAACCTGGTCATCTTCCGCGAGAATACGGAGGACGTGTACGCCGGCATCGAGTGGAAGCAGGGAACCCCGGAGGCCAAGAAGCTCATCGACTTCCTGAATAACGAGATGCTGAAGGACAGCAAGAAGAAAGTGCGCGAGGATTCGGGCGTGGGCATCAAGCCCATCTCGGTGACCGGGACCAAGCGCCTGGTGCGCATGGCCCTGCGCCATGCCATCGAGAAGCAGAAGCGCTCGGTCACCCTGGTGCACAAGGGGAACATCCAGAAGTTCACCGAGGGCGCCTTCCGCGAATGGGGATACCAGGTGGCGGTGGAGGAGTTCCGGGAGCAAACGGTCACCGAGCGCGAGAGCTGGATGCTGGACAACAAAGACAAGAACCCGGCGCTGACAGTGGAGCAGAACGCGGCGATGGTCGAGCCGGGCCTGGAATTCGCCAACGAAGCCTTCCGCAAGGGGATCTACGCCGAGGTCGAAGGGGTGCTCGGGGCCATCGGGAAGACGCACGGCCAGGGCGCGTGGAAGAAGAAGGTGCTGGTGAACGACCGCATCGCGGATTCCATCTTCCAGCAGGTGGTGACGCGGGCGGACGAATACCAGGTGCTGGCCACGCCCAACCTGAACGGCGATTACATCTCCGACGCCTGCGCGGCGCAGGTGGGGGGCCTGGGGATCGCGCCCGGGGCCAACATCGGCGACCAGCACGCCATCTTCGAGGCTACGCACGGCACCGCGCCCAAGTACGCCGACAAGGACGTCATCAATCCCGGCTCGGTCATCCTCTCGGGCATGATGATGTTCGACTTTCTGGGCTGGCCGGAGGCGGCGCGGCTCATCGAGAACGCGCTGGAACGCACCATCCAACAGAAGAAGGTGACGTATGATTTCGAGCGACTGATGGAAGGCGCCACCAAGGTGAAGACCAGCGAGTTCGCGGATTGCATCATCGGGAACATGGGCTGATTCTGTAGCCGCGGCCGACCCGGCCGCGGGCCGGCGGGCGAGTCGCCCGCCGCTACACAAATAGCGAAAGGACTCATCATGCGTAAGAAAGTCACCATTGTAGGTTCGGGGAACGTGGGGGCGACGGCGGCGCACTGGATGGCGGCGAAGGAGCTGGCCGACGTGGTGCTCATCGACATCATCGAGGGCGTGCCCCAGGGCAAGGGCCTGGACCTGCTGGAAGCCATGCCCATCGAGAAGCGCGATTCGCAAGTGCTGGGCACCAACGACTACGCGGACACGGCGAAGTCGGACGTGGTGGTGATCACCGCCGGCATCCCGCGCAAGCCGGGCATGAGCCGCGACGACCTGTTGAACACCAACTACAAGATCATGTCGGACGTAGTGGGCAAGGTGGTGGCGAATTCGCCCGACTGCATCCTGATCATCGTCTCCAACCCGCTGGACGCCATGGCCCAGGCCGCCTACAAGATCAGCAAGTTCCCCCGCGAGCGGGTGATCGGCATGGCGGGCGTGCTGGATTCGGCCCGCTTTCGCACCTTCATCGCGGAGGAGCTGAGAGTCTCGGTGGAGACCGTGACCGCCTTCGTACTGGGCGGGCACGGCGACACCATGGTGCCGCTGCCGCGCTATTCGACCGTGGCCGGCATCCCCATCACGGAGTTGATGAAGAAAGAAACCATTGACCGGCTGGTGCAGCGCACGCGCGACGGCGGCGCCGAGATCGTGAAGTACCTGAAGACGGGCAGCGCCTACTATGCGCCCTCGGCGGCGGTGACGGAGATGGTCGAGGCCATCCTGAAGGACAAGAAAAAGATCCTGCCCTGCGCCGCCTACCTGGAAGGCGAGTACGGCATCAAAGGCCTTTTCGTGGGCGTGCCCTGCAAGCTGGGGGAGAAGGGGCTGGAGGAGATAATCCAGATCAAACTCACCCCCGAGGAGCAGGCGGCGCTCCAGAAGAGCGCGGACGCGGTGAAGGAACTGGTGGCAGTGATCGGGGTGTAGCGGGCCTGGAGCCCCCCGCGGCCGGAGCCGCGCCAGGGGGCGGTCCCGGCCTCCCGCCATGCTTTGCCGTTGCATTGTCAGCGAAGGCACGGCATACTCTAAGTCAACGTCGGTCGGATTCCTTTCGGTTCGGTCTACGCTAAAAGGCTGCCGCCTGTGGGCACGCCCCGCCAAGCGCCAGACTGCATAACAAGGAGCAAACCTAACGATGCGGGTGCACCTCGTGAATCCGAGCGATGTGGCCTTCGGCACGGCGGTCATCACGCCGCGCTGGATGTACGTGATTGCCGCGGCCACGCCGCGCGACGCCGGCGACCCCCATCTGGTGGATGAGACGCTGGAGCCGCTCGACCTGGCCAGCCTGAAGGCCGGGGACGTGGTGGGCATCGGCATCCACACCGCCAACGCGCTGCGGGGATACGCCATCGGTAAAGCGGCGCGGGAGCGCGGAGCTTACGTCATCTTCGGCGGCATCCACGCCACGCTGTATCCGGAAGAATCCCACGAACTGGGCGCCGCGCATGGAGTGGTGAAGGGCGACGGCGACCTGGTGTGGAAGTCGGTGATCGAG
>CBRAFF010000285.1:0-2727 GCA_967755155.1 uncultured bacterium | reverse complement strand
CTGACCACGCCGGGGATGCTGATCGGGACGGTGGACTACATGTCGCCGGAGCAGGTGCGGGCGCAGGCCGCCGACGCGCGCTCCGACATCTGGAGCCTGGGCGTGGTGCTCTACCAGATGCTCACCGGCCGGCTGGCCTTCCGGGGGACGACCTCGAGCGACGTGATCTCCTCCATCCTGCTGCACGAGCCGCCGCCCATGGCCGCGCCCGGGCAGCTGCCCGAAGGGCTGGTCGAGCTGGTGCACCGCGCCTTGTCCAAGGACGCGGGAGCGCGGCCGCAGAGCGCGGCCGAGTTCCTGCGCGAGCTGAAGCCCATCCTCACCGGAATGCAGGGGAGGACGGCCTCGAGCGGGTTCACGCCGCTGCCCGCGCCGGCTTCGAGCGTGCTGGCGGGCGGGCGCGCCTCCAGCGTGATCTCGCCTCCGCTGGCGGCCCCGGGCTGGACGGACGTTCTTTCGCGCTGGGCGGGCGAGTACTGGTGGCTGCTGCCGCTGGCGGCCGCTGCGGTGCTAGCGGTGAGCGTTCGCCTGCTCTCGGCGGCGATGGGCATGGCGCTCTTCCTGGTCAGCGCCTTCGCCATCTCGCTGTGGCGCTCGATGAGTCAGGGGGATTCCATCGCCGTCCTGCCCTTCGAATATGTCACCCACGACGCCGGCTTGCTGGCCGATCCCTACAACGAGTACCTGGGCGACGGGCTGACGGAGAGCATCATCAACAGCCTCTCGCACCTGCCCAAGCTGAAGGTGATCTCGCGCAGCTCGGTGTTCCGCTACAAGGGCCGCCGGGTGGACGCGCGCAAGGTGGGGCGCGAGCTGGGCGTGCGCCGGGTGCTGACCGGACGCATCCTGCAGCGCGGCGAACTGCTCACCATCAGCGTGGAGCTGGAGAGCGCGCAGGACAACCAGCACATCTGGGGCGAGCAGTACGAGCGCAAGCTCTCCCACCTGATGAGGGTGCCGCGGGAGCTGGCCGACGAGATTGCGCGCAACCTGCGCTCCCAGTGGGGACGCAAGCCGGCGCGCGACCGCTCGTATCCCGTCAACGCCGAGGCCTACCAGGAGTACCTGAAGGGCCGCTACTTCTGGAACAAGCGCACCGGCGACGACATCCGCAAGGCCATCGAGCACTTCCGCAGCGCCATCCGGCTGGACGCGGACTACGCGCTGGCCTACGTGGGCGTGGCCGAGGCCTACCTCATCCTCGGCTTCTATAGCCCCATGCCGACGGGCGAGGCCTACGCCGAGGCCAAGACGGCGGTGCTCAAGGCGCTGGAACTCGATCCCGAGCTGGCCGAGGCGCACGCATCGCTGGCAGCCATCAAGGCGGGAGACGATTGGGACCTGGCGGGCGCGCTGGAGGAGTTCGCGCTCGCGGTGCGCCTGAAGCCCAACTACGCCACCGCGCACCAGTGGTACGCCGAGCACCTGGTGTGCGCGGGAAGGGAAGACCAGGCCATCGCGGAGGCGCGGCGCGCCTGCGAGCTCGATCCCATCTCGCTGGTCATCAATACCTCCACCGGATTGGTGCTGGCGCAGGCGCGGCGCTATGACGAGGCCGCCGCCCAGTTCCAGAAGACCCAGGAGATCGACAAGAACTTCGCCATGGCGCACCGCTTCCTGGGAGACGTCCAGGTGGAGCAAGGGCGGTTCGAGGAGGCCATCGAAGAGCATGCCCTGGCGGCAGTGCTGGGAGGCGAGACCGCAGCCACGGCGGAATCCCGCGCCGCGGCGCTGCGCACCGCTTTCCGCGACGGCGGAGATGCCGCGTACTGGCGCAAGCGCCTGGAACTGGCCGCAGGCGCCGCCGAGCCTTCTCCGTATGAGCTGGCCATGCTGCACGCGCGGCTGGGAGAGGCGGAGCCCGCGGTCGCGTGCCTGCAACAAGCCTTCGAGCGGCGGGATTACAACCTGTTCTACCTGCGCACCAGCCCGGCGTTCGATTCCTTGCGCAGTCACCCGGCGGTCGCCAGCCTGAGGAAGCGGATCGGCCTGCCCGATTAGGCGGCGCCTCCACCGCCTCGTTGCCACAAGAGCTTGCAGTCCGCGGTGGCGCAATGGGGATTCCTGTTGCACAATCGGGATTCCTGGGGAAGAATAGCGTCGTCACACGCAACTCAGGAGGAAGAATGGCGATCGGCAAGAAGAGAAAGAAGAAAGCCCCCAAGCCTCCCAAGAAGAAGAAGGGCGGCAAGAAGAAAAAGAAGTAATCCTCGCGGGCGATGGCGCCGGCTCCTCAACGTTCGGCGGCCGGCGTCATTCGCCTTGCAGGTCCTGAGCTTCCAACAAGGTTTCCGCCAGCCAGCGCAGTCGCGCCACCGGCGTGGTGCGGCGCAAGCCGCGCAAGGCGTCAAGAGCCTGGGAGACGTGTCGCTCGGCCTCGCGCTGGCAGGCACCCAGGGCGCCCGAGCGGCGCAGGATGGCGACGGCGCGGCGCAGGTCACTGCCAGCCGGCCGCGCCTTGCGGTACAGCCCGCGAAGAAAGGCCACATCGCGCCCCGGCGCCAACTGGAGTGCCAGCATCAGCGGCAGGCGCATGCGGCGGTTGCGCAGGTCGGTGGCGAAGTCCTTGCCGCTGCGGGCGGAGGGCTGCAGGTCCACGATGTCGTCGGTGATGAACAGCGCCATGCCGTAGTGATATCCGTAGCGGCGGAGGTGCTCCACTTCCCGCGGCCCTTTTCCCGCCAGCAGCGCACCGCATTGGGCTACGTTGGCGAAGTAATTTCCCAC
>CBRAFF010000284.1:0-2734 GCA_967755155.1 uncultured bacterium | reverse complement strand
CGCCCATGCCCCAGGTGTAGCTGTAGCGCACGGCGTCGCGGTTGATCTTGGCGGGGTGCAGATGCAGGAAGACGTTGGAGAGCACGCCCAGGGCTCGGTTGCGCGGAGTGTCGTCGTGCTTATGGCGGAAGATGGAGGTGAAGATCTGGGTCTTGGTGGGGTCCTTCAGGCCTTCCACCTGGTCCTTGGCCTTGCCCAGCATCTCGGACTTCAGCGAGCGAACGTCTTCCTTCAGGCGCTCCACCACCCCCGTGCCGGCCTTCTTTCCGTTGTTCTCTTCTGCCATGCCTGCCTCGTTTGTTGCGACCGCTTCAATTACACCGACAGGTACGCGCCGCTCTTGCCGTCTCCATCGTCGAACTGGCTGCGCTGGCCCTTGGGCCACTGGTAGAGCTTGGCCGTATCCACCACGATCTGGCCGGTGGCGTCCAGCTCGACGTGCGCGCGGTCCATGGGCCGCGGCGCCGGGCCCTCGAAGTTGATGCCTTCGCTGTCATAGCCCGAGCCGTGGCACGGGCACTTGAACTTGTTCTCGCTCTGCTTCCAGTCCGGGGTGCAGCCCAGGTGGGTGCAGCGCGCGTAGACGACGAACAGCCGGTCGGGCGTGCGGTCCACCCAGATGCGGAACCCCTGCTGCCACTTGGTGTCCACGCCCAGGCCGTAGTCCGCCGGGTAGCCGATCTTGAAGACGGTGGAAGGCTCGAAGAGCGTGCGCGGCAGGAAGAAGCGCATGAAGGCGATGAACCAGGTGGCGAGGAACGCGGCCACCGCGCACCACACCAGGCGGCGGCGCTTGCGGTCGATCTCCTGGTCGGAGGGGCCGATGGCGGCGATGCCGCCGGCGGCCGCGGCCTTGGAGGTGCCGACCGCGGGCGTGCCCACGTACTTGTTGGCCTCGGTACCCCGGGCCTCAGCGTCCGTCTTGGGAGGTGTCGCCATGGTTCAGTCCGCTGCCACCAAGGTCTGTGTGGCACAGCCGTCCTCGGCTGTGCGGTTCTGCCCAATCGCCTCGAAAACCAGCTCCGCCAGCGCGGCGATGAATCGGGGCGAGTCGTTCAGCCCCGCCGTCATCTCGAACTGCCGGATGCCGAGCGAGCGGGCCAGCGCGCGCGCCTCGTGGTCGATCTCGCCCAGGGTCTCGACGTGGTCGGAGACGAAGGCGATGGGCACCACGCACAGGTCGCGCACGCCCTCGGCCGCCGCGCGCCGGAGCGTCTCCCGCAGCGACGGCTGCAGCCATTTGCTGGCCCCGACCTTGCTCTGGTAGCAGAGCCGGTGGGGGTTCAAGAATCCGCCGCGTTGCATCTTTTCCACCACCAGCGCCACGGTCTCTTCTATCTGCCGCTGGTAGGGGTCGCCCTTCTCGATGACTGCCAGGGGAACGCTGTGCGCGCTGAAGACCAGCTCCGCGCTCTGGGGCTCAGGGAAGCGGGCCAGCGCGGCTTCGATCTTTTCGACGACGGAGTCGAGGTAGCCGGGGTGGCGGTAGAACCCTGGGACGACAGTTGCCAGTTGCCGGTTGCCAGTTGCCAGTGAGGGCTGCGCGCTGCTCGCCACTCGCCACTCGCTCCTCGCCCGCCGGTTCCACTCGTTCAGGCTGCTGCCGGTGGTGGTGGAGGAATACTGGGGATAGAGCGGCAACAGGACGAGCTGCTCGCAGCCCGCGGCTTCGAGCTCCGCCACCGCGTCGCGTGTGAAGGGACGCCAATAGCGCATGGCGACCACGCAGCGTGCGTCCAGGCCCTGGGCGCGAAGCTCGCGCTCCAGCGCGCGCGCCTGGGCCTCGGTGTTCTTGCGGATGGGCGAGCCGCCGCCGATCTCCGCGTAGTGGTGGCGGACTTTAGAGGCGCGGGTGGCGGAGATCAGCTTGGCCAGGGGCTTGCGGCCCAGGCGGGCGAAGGGGAAGTCAATGATGTCAGGGTCACAGAAGAGGTTGAAAAGGAACGGCTCGATATCCTCGAGCGTCTCCGGCCCGCCGAGCTGGAACAACACTACGCCGGTGCGTGTTCTGGCTTCAGCCATTCCCCAGGAAGTCCGAACGGGCGAGTGTAATGAACAATGCGCCGAAGGTCAACGGAGTTTTCCACACGGGGCGAGGGCGGGACGCCCTTGCGACAGCCGGCGAGACGCGGGCGCTACGCGGATGGGGCGGCGGGCACGGCGCGCGCCTCCAATTCTTTTTTCCACGCGCCGGACTGCAGGGCCTCGATGACAGCGTCGGCGAACTCGGAGGTGCCGCCGGTGCCGCCGACGTCGCGGGTGAGCTTCTCCTTGTGGCGGCGATAGACCTCGCAGAGCGCGCCGTAGACCTTGTCAGCGGCATCGCGTTCGCCCAGGTGGCGGAGCATGAGCACGGCGGACTGCAAGACGGCCGTGGGGTTCGCGAGGTTCTTGCCCGCGATGTCCGGGGCGGAGCCGTGGACGGCCTCGAAGATGGCGCACTCGTGGCCGTGGTTGGCGCCGGGCACCAGCCCCAGTCCGCCGACGAAGGCCGAGCACAGGTCGGAGATGATGTCGCCGTACAGGTTCTCCATCACCAGCACGTCGTACTGGTAGGGGTTCATCACCAGTTGCATGCAGGTGTTGTCCACGATGTGCTCGCCGTAGGTGATCTCCGGGTAGTCCTTGGAGACGGTGCGGGAGCAGCGCAGGAAGAGGCCGTCCGAGAGCTTCATGATATTGGCCTTGTGGATGGCGTGCACCTTCTTGCGCTTCTCGCGGCGGGCGTACTCGA
>CBRAFF010000283.1:0-2739 GCA_967755155.1 uncultured bacterium | reverse complement strand
CACCGCCTGCCGGAGAACGGAGCAGAAAGGCCGCCCGCCGTCCGCTTCCGGGAGCTGTTCTCCGAAAAGTACCGCGGCAAGACCGCGGCCCTGTTCTTCCTGAACTTCTTCGGGATGTTCGGCTGGTGGGGACTCTTCACCTGGGTGCCGAGTTTCCTTTCGTCGCCCATCGCCGACGGCGGGCGCGGCTTCGATCCCAAACAAATGACCATCATGCTGGTGGTGTTGAACCTGGTGGGGATGCTGCCCGGCTACGCCAGCTTCGGATGGGTGGCCGACCACATCGGCCGGCGAAAATCTTTCATCCTTTACACCGGGATGGCCGCCCTGCTGGTGCCGCTCTACGCCCGCTTGCAGGACCCCACCACGCTGCTCCTCCTGGGGATTCCCGTGGCTTTCTTCGGGACCGGCTTCTTCTCCGGCTCCGGCATCATCGGCAGCGAGATCTTCCCCACCAGCGTGCGCGCCCGCGCCCTGGGCTTTACCTACAACGGCGCGCGCACGCTCAGCTCGGTGGCGCCCTTCGTCATCGGATACGTAGCCCAGTCGCGCGGGCTGGGCGGGGCGTTCTTCCTGTGCGCCGCCTCGTTCTTCCTGGCGGCGCTGGTAGCGACCCAGCTTCCGGAAACCAAGGGGAAGCACCTGGAGTAGATCAGGAACTCTTCTCCGGCAGTTGCACCACCACGCTGGCGGCGAGCACCACCACCACGCCCACCATCTGCAGCGGCTCCAATCCTTCGCTGAGGAAAGCCGCGGCGATCAGGATGGCGAACACCGGCTCCAGGCAACTGGTGACGATGGCGCGGGTGGCGTCCAGGTACTGCAGCCCGGCGAAGTAGAAGGAGAACGGCAGCAGCATGGAGAGCATGGCGAACACCCCGAGGAACAGCCACTGCTCGCCCGAGTAGTGCGCGGCCACGACCTTCCACGGCGGGTTCACCACCAGCCAGAAGAGCGAGGCGCCCATCAGGGTATGGGTGATGATGGTCCAGCGGTCGTGCGTCTCCAGCAGCTTGTGCCCGTAGACGTTGTAAAAGGCGAAGGAGAAGGCGGCGGCGAGGGCGGCCGCGATGCCCACCGCGTCCAGCTTGATGCGGCCCTGGGCAAACACGCCGATGGCCAGCGCGCTGCCCGCCACCGCCATCAGCACCGCGCCCACCCGCTGCAGCGTGGGGCGCTGCTGATGCCGCGCCAGCATGTAGAGCAGCACCCACATGGGCGCGGTGTATTGCAGGACGATGGCGGTGGCCACCGTGGTCTTCTCGATGGCCAGAAAATAGAAGTAGTTGGAGCCGGCGATGCCCAGCGTGCCCAGCAGCAGGGTGTGCCCGAACTGCTTGCGGGAGAGCGCGAGCGCTGCCTTCCCCCGGAGCAGCAGCAGGATGGGCGCCAGAACCAGCCAGGAGAGCGTGGTGCGCGTCTGCGACAGGATGAGGGGATCGATAGGCGACTCGGCCGCAGCCACCAGCTTGTGCGTGAAGGCCGCTTTGCCCAGGCTGGCGGTGAGCGCCCAGAGCAGGCCGGCGGCGGCGATGTAGAGGTAGCCGCGGATGGGATGCGGCTTAACTGGCGAGGAGTTCGTCAAGTCGCTGGGGATCGAAGCCGATCATCACCTCATCGCCCACCACCAGCGTCGGGGTGGCGCGGCTCTTGTACTTGTTCACCAACTCATCCACCGCCTGCGAGTCGCTGGTGATGTCGCGCTCTTCGAACTCGATCCCTCTCTCCGAGAGGTAGGCTTTCGCCGTGCCGCAGGGCGGTCAGCCGGGTTGGGTGAAGACCTGGATGCGCTTGGCTGTCATCTCGACTCCAGACTAGCAAACCCCGGGTGTCCTGCCTAATCGCTTCTCTAGGAGTACTCGATCTCCGTCGTGATCTTCGCCGTCTTCTGGAGCATGGCGGAGACGGAGCAATACTTCTCCTCGGAGAGCCGCACCGCGTCTTCCACCGCCTTCTTCGACACCTGGCCGCCGACGGTGTAGATCAGCTTGATGGTTTCATAGACGGTGGGAGGCTGCTTGGCGCGCTCGGCTTCGGCGCGCACCTCCACGCGGGTGAAGGGCTCGCGCTTCTTGCGCAGGATGCTGACCACGTCGGTGGCGGTGCAGGCGCACAGCCCCACCAGCACCAGCTCCATGGGCCCGGTGCCGGTGTTGCGCTCGCGGTCCGAATCCACCACCAGGGCATGGCCGCTCGAGGCCATCCCCACAAAGCGCTCGCCGTCCGTCCACTGCACGCGGGCTTCCACCATGGCTATCTCCTGTTGTCGGTTTGCGGTTCGGGATGGATGAGGACCTTGAACAGTTCCTTGGCGTCCTGCTTGAAGCGGATCTCGAGCGCGGTGGAGAGTTCGTGCACCCGCGCCAGCGGCAGCTCGTCGGCGAAGGTGCAGTGGCAGGAGACGTAGGTGCGGCCGCCCACGCGCTTCACGCGGAACTCGTGCAGGTCGAGCACCTCGGGAAACTCGGCCACGATGCGCTTCATGCGGCTTTCCAACTCCGGGTCGCTCGACGCCGGGTCGCCGGTCTCGATAGTCGCCGGCTCGCTCTCGATGTGGGTGAGGATGGAAGAGATCTCGGGCACGTCCTGCTGCATCTCCGCCTCGATCTGGGTCACCAGGTCGTGCGCCTGCTTGAGGGTGAGGGTCTCATCCAGCTCCAAGTGCTGCTCCACGTGCAGCCGTCCGCCCAGGTCCTGCACGCTGACGTCGTGCACGCTGAAGTTGTTGCGCGCGGCCAC
>CBRAFF010000282.1:0-2743 GCA_967755155.1 uncultured bacterium | reverse complement strand
CAAGCTGCCGCTCGCCGAGATGGCGGAACTGCACATCACGCCCGCGCTGCCCGCCTATCCCAAGCTGATGGAACAGGCCTTCCTGCTGCTGCTCGATGGCAAGCTGCGCTCGCACAACGAGATCCTGAGGTTCCTGAAGCCCTACGCGCCGCCTCCGCCGCCTCCGCCGCCGCCGCCCAAGCGTGGCCGCGCCCCCAAGGGCGCGCCCGAACCTGCGCCGGTCGCAGAGAAGCCGGGCAAGGGCGGGAAGAAAGCTGCGGAGGCAGCCAAGCCTGCGGCTCCGGCCGCCAAGGTCGTGGCTGCGGCAAAGCCCAAGGCGGCCCCTGCCACTACCAAGAAGAAGGTCTCGAAGCCTGCGAAGAAGAAGCCGGCAAAGAAGAAAGCCAAGCCCCGGAAGCCGGCGAAGAAGAAAAAGCGCTAGACCAACGATTGAGACATGGTGGCGTCCCTTCGGGACTCTGGGTCGGAAATGGGCATGCCAACCCGGCACTGACGTGCCGGGCGGTCGAGTTTCCGTCGCTTCGCGACTGGGAACGAGAGCCCCTGGCTTGTACGGTGCCAACCCCCGCGGGGGCTAGTGTGCTGTTCCTTCCCAACCCGATGTCCAATTGGCAGGTTCTGCGGAACTAGCGTAGTCCTCGGCATGCCGGACCGAGAGTCCCGAAGGGACGATAACTCGATAGCCCGGCACGTCAGTGCCGGGTGGGCTGAGCATCGAAGCCCGAGTCCCGAGGGGACGACACTCAATCGAAATTGCACCAATTTGCGGCATAGCCCCTCCTGCTTGGCTCCCGCTAGAATGGCTTCATGCCGGAGTTCGTCCATCTCCATCTGCACACCGACTACTCGATGCTCGATGGAGCCTGCGAGATCGACCGGCTGGTGGCGGCGGTCAAGGGCCACAACATGCCGGCGGTGGCGGTCACCGACCACGGCAACATCTTCGGCGCGGTGCATTTCTTCAACGCGGCCCGGGCCAAGGGCGTGAAGCCCATCGTGGGCTGCGAACTCTACGTCTGCAAGAAGGACGACCACCGCGCCCCGCCCGAGGGTGACAGCTACAACCACCTCACTGTCCTGGCGGCGAACGAAGAGGGCTACCGCAACCTCATCCGCATCACCTCCGAGGCCTCGCTGCACGGCTTCTACTACAAGCCGCGCATCAGCAAGAAGTTTTTGGCCGAGCACTCCCGCGGGCTCATCGCGCTCTCCGGCTGCCTGAAGGGAGAGGTGGCGGAGCGGCTGGTGGAAGGGAAGTACGACGACGCCCGCGCCGCCGCCGGCTTCTATCGCGAGTTGTTCGGCGAGGACAACTTCTTCCTGGAGATCCAGGACCAGGGGCTCGACCTGGAGCACCGCATCCATGACGACCTGGTGCGCCTGAGCCGGGAGACGGCCATCCCGCTGGTGGCCACCAACGACTGCCACTACCTGTGCGAGGACGATGCCCACGCCCACGACGTCCTGGTGTGCGTGCAGACCGGGAAGACGGTCACCGACACCAACCGCCTGAAGTTCGCCACCGACCAGTTCTTCCTCAAGAGCGCGGAGCAGATGGCGCGCGTCTTCAAGGACGCTCCCGACGTCCTCACCCGCACCCTGGCCATCGCCGAGCGCTGCAACCTGAAGCTGGAGAAGGTGGGCAATCCCTTCCCGCACTTCGAGGTGCCGGCCGGCTACACCACGGACAGCTACTTCGAGCACATCACCCGCCAGGGCTTCGCGCGGCGCATGGAGGCGGTGCGCGAGCTGGACCGCCAGGGGCGCCTGAAGCAGAGCATCGCGGAGTACGAGCCGCGCCTGGCGCGCGAGATCACCATCATCCAGCAGATGCGCTTTGCCGGGTACTTCCTCATCGTCTGGGACTTCGTGCGCTACGCGCGCGAGCAGCACATCCCGGTGGGGCCGGGGCGGGGCTCGGCGGCGGGCTCGCTAGTCTCTTACTCGCTGGGCATCACCGACCTCGACCCGCTGCAGCACGGGCTGCTGTTCGAGCGCTTCCTCAACCCGGAGCGGGTCTCGCTGCCCGACATCGACATTGATTTCTGCATGAACCGCCGCGGCGAGGTCATCCGCTACGTCACCGAGAAATACGGCCGGGAGAACGTGGCGCAGATCATCACCTTCGGCACCATGGCGGCCAAGGCGGCCATCAAGGACGTGGGCCGCGCCATGGGCATTCCCTACGGCGATGTGGACCGCATCGCCAAGATGGTGCCGCTGCAACTGAACATCACCCTGGAACGGGCGCTCAAGGATTCTCCGCAGCTCCAGGCCACCTACCAGAGCGACTCCCAGATGCGCGAGCTGCTGGACACGGCGCGCAAGCTCGAGGGTCTGGTGCGCAACGCGGGCGTGCACGCCGCGGGCGTGGTCATCGCGCCGCAGCCGCTCACCGAATTGGTGCCCCTGCACCGCACCAAGAACGAGGAGATCGTCACCGCCTACGACATGAACGCGGTGGAGAAGCTGGGCCTGCTGAAGATGGACTTCCTCGGGCTCACCACCCTCACCGTGCTGGACGACGCGCTCAAGCTCATCGCCCAGGCCGCGGCGGGGAACGGCCGGCAGCCCCTGGATCTGGAGCGCGTGCCCCTCGACGACCAGGAGACCTTCGAGCGCGTCTTCCATCCCGGGCTGACCTCGGGCATCTTTCAGTTCGAGTCGCACGGCATGCGCGACGTGCTGCGCCGCTACCGCCCCACCTCCATCGAGGACCTCACGGCGCTGAACGCGCTCTACC
>CBRAFF010000281.1:0-2745 GCA_967755155.1 uncultured bacterium | reverse complement strand
GAGGTCTGCTGTCCGGAGGGCGGCTGGGGCGGAGGCTCGGGGTGCGTGCGCCGCCACTCCTCGACGTCGCTGGGCAGCGTGGATATCTCGCCCGCCTGGCGGGCCTGCTCGTAGCAGCTCGCGATGCAGCGGTAGTAGGCGTCGCGCGCAGCAGCAGCCTCGGCGGCGCGCTGGGTCGCCATCTGCCGCATGCGCTGGAGCGATTGCTGCAGGTTGTCCATCTCCTGCCGCATACGGTTCACGCGGTTGGTCAACCGGCTGACCTCTTCGGTGGCGCGCTCCTGGTTGCGCTTCGCTTCGATGTACTGGTTGTGGAAGAGGGACTGCAGCCGCGCGGTGTTGTACCTGCCCAGGTGCTGGTTGGCGGCGCTGAGCCGGGTCTGCGCCTGTTGCAGATTGGCTTCGTCCTGCGCCAGTTCGCGCTGCTTGGCTTCGAGCTCGCGCTCCATCGCCTGCACCGTGTTCTGCAGGCGGTCGGCGGAACGCTGGAGCTCCTGCCACGATTCGTAGAGGTGCCCGCAACGCTGCCAGCAGATGCGCTCGTACACCGGCGTCTTGGGCGGCTCGGGCTGGACGCCGGTGCCGCTTCCCGTGCCGGGGTCGGTGGCGGGCTGGTCCTCGCCCTGCGGGCAGCCGCAACTCGCCAGCACGTCGAAGCTGGTGGAGGCCAGCCGGTAGTTGATGATGATGGTGTTCCCCCGGACCACCGGGTTCTCCGCGGCGAGGGTGCCGTTGCCCACCACGGTGAAACGTCCCAGGCGCATGGGCTGGGGAGCGCGCTCCGGCCACTTGCACCCGCAATCGCCCGAGGCGCGGAAGTGGATGCTCCGGCTGCCGTTGGCCGCGGTGCGCATCTCGAAGACGACGGCGATCGGCCCGCACAGCGGATCGTCGAAGGTGGACTCGAACAGTGTGTTCGGGCCCGCGGCGTTGAGTTGGTCCCACAGGTACTTGGCCAGCTCGCCGGCGCCCTTTTCCGCCGGATAGCCGGTGGCGCCCGCACCCGCGGCCACCCCTTGCCCGGCCTTCTCCGCACCCAGCTTCTTGATGTTGGCGGCCAGCTCATCCACGCTGCCGGATTCGAGGTAGAGCCCCGCGAGGTCGCCGATGAGCCCGGCGTAGCGGACGCCGAGAGCGTGCTCCAGCACGTCTTTGCCGATGTCGATGGTCTGGATGGCGGCGCGGCGCGCGGCATCCTGGATGCCGACCTCGGTGAGGGCGAAGCGCGCCTTGCGCAGGGCGGCGTCGGCGCAATCCGGCTGGGTCTGGCCGGAGAGGCTCACGTTGGGGCTCATGCTGCTCTGCGGCATCTGGTACCAGAGCTGGGCCATGGCCGCATCCATGTTGGCCTCAAAGCGGATGCTGTCGGTGGGCGGGCGAGAGTCGCCGGGCTGCGCGGCCACCAGCATCAGCATCAAAACACCAAGAAGCAGCGGGAAGCCGCGGCGGCGATTCCGGGTGGACATCTGGGCTCCTTTTGGCGCGAGGGTCATGGAGGATAGGGAGAAAAAGATGCCGGGTATTCTATGCGGCTGGGCCGCGCTTGCAAGTCCAAACTGGAAGGAAGAAACTGCAAAGATGCGCCGAACGGTCACGCCTGAACTGCTGGACGACGACGCCGGCAGCGCGGCTGAGGTTTCCAGTTCGCTGGCCGACCTGGGACGCATCAACCGCTGGTTCGGCGGCGTGCGCGTGCTCTCCCGGCTGGTGGAGCGCGTGGCGGAGCGGGCCGGCCGGCGCGAGCTGACGCTGCTCGACGTGGCCGGGGCCCGGGGCGAGCTGCCGGCGCGAGCCGCCGGGCGCCTCCAGCAAAAGAACATCCGGCTTGCGACCACGGTGCTGGACCGCGCCACCTCGCACCTGACGCCCGGAAATCGCAGCGTCGTCGGCAACGCGCTGGCGCTTCCCTTCCGCGACGCCAGCTTCGACCTGGTCTCCGCTTCCCTGTTCGTGCATCACCTGGAGCCGGACGAGGTGCGCCAGTTCGTCAACGAAGCCCTGCGCGTGATCCGCCTGGCCGTACTCATCGACGACATCCGCCGGCACCCGCTGCACCTGGCGCTGGTCTATGCGGGAATGCCGCTCTACCGCAGCCGCATCACCCGGCACGACGCCCCTGCCTCCATCCACCGCGCCTACACGCCGGAGGAAGTGCGCGGCCTGCTGGGCCAGACCGCCGCCGCCGAGGTGGACGTTCGCACCTACTACCTGTACCGCATGGGCGCGATCGCCTGGCGCAATGGGGCCCCGGCGTGAAGAACGGGAACGGTACCTACGACCTGGTGGTGGCGGGCGGAGGCCCGGCGGGAACGTCGGCGGCCATCACCGCGGCCCGCCTGGGCGCGCGAGTGCTGCTGCTGGAGCGCGGGCATTACCCGCGGCAAAAAGTCTGCGGCGAATTCGTCTCGCCGGAGGCGCTGGCCCTGCTGGAATCCCTGCTGGGCCCGGAGGCGGAGGCCCTGCTGCGAGCCGCGCCGCGGCTCGCCCGCGCCCGCGCCTTTGTCGCCGGCCAGTGCCTGGAGTTCTCCCTGGCCGCGCCGGGCACGAGCATCTCCCGCTTTGACTTCGATGCCGCGCTGTGGCGCGCGGCCCAGGACGCCGGCGCCGAAGCTCGCCAGGACGTGACCGTGGAGAGCATGGAGCAGGGGGGAACATTCCAGGTCGCGACTTCGGCAGGTGTTTTCGTTGCGAACAGCGTCATCAACGCCAGCGGCCGCTGGTCGAACCTGAATCCCAATGGAGAGG
>CBRAFF010000280.1:0-2752 GCA_967755155.1 uncultured bacterium | reverse complement strand
CTGTTGCTCTCGGCCGCGGGCGTGGTTTGCCAAGCCGGGGCCCAGGAGCAGCCGGAGACCGTCAAGGTCAACGTGCGGCTGGTGAACGTCTTCACCACGGTGGTGGACGAGCGCGGCGCGCCGCTGGGAGGCCTGAAGAAGGAAGACTTCCAGATCCTGGAGGACGGCGAGCCGCAGACCGTCGCCGTCTTCGACCGCGAGTCGGACCTGCCGCTTTCCATCGTGCTGGCGGTGGACACAAGCCTGAGCACGCGCAAGGACCTGAAGCTGGAGCTGGAGGCGGCGCGGCGTTTCGTGCAGTCCATCCTGCGCCCGCAGGATGCGCTTTCCCTCTACGAGTTCAAGGAGACGGTGCGCGAGCTGACGCCGTTCACCAGGGACCTGGCCCGCATCGACCGCGGCCTCCTCCGCATGCAGCCCAGCTTCGGCACCGCGCTCTTTGACGCCCTCTATCTGGGCAGCCAGGCGCTGGAGCACCGCCAGGGAAGGAAAGTGCTGGTGATCATCAGCGATGGGGGCGACACCACCAGCAAAGTGAAGTACGCGGAGGCGGTGCGCGCGGCGCAGCAGTCGGAGGCCATCGTCTACAGCATCATCGTCGTCCCCATCGAGGCCAGCGCGGGGCGCAACACGGGCGGCGAGCACGCGCTCATCCAGATCTCCGCCGACACCGGCGGCAAGTACTATTACGCCTCCAGCATCCCCCGCCTCGACCGGGCCTTCCGGCAGATCTCCGACGAGCTGCGCACCCAGTACCTGCTGGCTTATTACCCCACCCGGCGGCTCTCTGATTCCGACTTCCGGCGCATCGAGGTGAAGGTGAAGCATCCGCCCTCGACCACGCAGGCGCCGCCCGTCGAGGAGGCGCCGGCGCTGCAGGTGCGGCATCGGACGGGCTATTACACCTCGAAGGCGCAGTAGGCCCGGCGCCATCGTTCAGCAGGACATGTCCAGATTCGCGCCCCCGCAGGCACCCCACGGCTGACCCCAGCGTTGGCCGCGGCATCCAAGTATAAGAAATGAAAAGGGAGGTGTGCATGCGAAAGCGAATGTTTAGCGTGCTGAGTGTGCTATTCGGCCTGCTGGTGTTGACCGTGGCGCCAGCCATGGCGGATGACCGCGGGCATCGCGGCCGGCACAACAACGCAAACGATGATCCCCCGGGCTGGAGCCAGGGCCGCAAGACGGGCTGGAGAAACTGCGATCTGCCTCCGGGCCTGGCCAAGAAGCGCGGATGTTACCCGACCCGCTTCCGGATGGTGCGCTTTCCCGTGGAGCGCGGAAACTTCGTGGTGGTGCGCGTCCCCACTTACCACCGCGGCTGGTACGCGGTTGACGACGGCCACCGGCTCTGGGTGGACGAGCGCGGCTTCTGGCGAGACGACAGCGCGCGCGTCCGGCTGTCCATCTTGCTCAACTAGAGGCAGCACGGCTTACGCCGTACCGTAGATCCACACTTCGGAAACAGGGCCTTAGCTCCTCAGGGGCTAAGGCCCTTCCGTGTAGAATCCAGAGATGAAGTTGCGGCGCGAACATTCCGGTCCGCGCGCGGGAAAGGGCAAGGCCGTCCCGCCGGACGAGACCTTTGCCGAAGCTGCCTACCTCAAGGAACTGGGCGAAAAGCGCACCCCAGTGGCCGTCAAGCTGACGACCGGCGAGACGGTGCACGGCTGGATCGAGTACTACGACCAGAAGATGATCCGGCTTACGCGCGAGGGCGCGCCCAATCTGTTCATCTATAAACACGACATCCTGTACATCGCCGAAGCCCCACCTTCCGAGGCGGCGCGGTGAGCGCTCAGTCCGAATTCCTGCCCGCGATGACGGAAATCGCGCGCGAGGCCGGCTGCCTGCTCATGGGTTACTTCGCCAAGCGGGTGAAGATCGAATACAAGGGCGACGTGGAACTGGTGACCGAAGCCGACCGCGCCTCAGAGCAGCGCATCCTGGAGCGCATACGGGCGCGCTGGCCCCAGCACAACATTCTGGCGGAGGAGGGCGGAGGGTCGGAATCCGGCAGCGACTACCGCTGGTACGTGGACCCGCTCGACGGCACCACCAACTTCGCCCACGGATTTCCCGTCTTCTGCGTCTCGCTGGGCCTCGAGCACAAGGGCGAGCGCATCGCCGGCGTGGTCTACGATCCCACGCGCAACGAGTTATTTTCCGCGGAGAAGGGAAGCGGCGCGTTCCTGAACGGCAACGCCATCCAGGTCTCGAAGGTCGGCAACCTGGCGGAGGGCCTGGTGGCCACGGGCTTCCCCAGCCACAAGCGCCACAAGAATCCCAACATCCACTTCTACCACCAGATCACGCTGCGGACGCACGGAGTGCGGCGCGCGGGCTCGGCGGCGCTTGACCTGTGCTACGTGGCCTGCGGACGCTACGACGGGTATTGGGAGTTCAACCTCAATCCCTGGGACACCGCCGCCGGCACGCTCATCGTGGAAGAGGCCGGAGGCAAGGTCTCGGACTTCCGCGGCGGACCCTTCCAGATCGCGAGCCGCGAGGTCTGCGCCTCGAACGGCCTGCTGCACCCGGCGCTGCTTGCGGAGTTCAAAGCCATCTTCGAAGGCCGGGGATTGGAAGAGCTGCCGAGCCCGGTGGAGTACGCGAAGGGGCGCCGCTAGGGCGCCTTTCCGGCTAGGGTCGTGGCGGGGGGGGGGGCGCCCAACGAACAGCCCGCGCCCCCGCACGGGCGGCACCCGTGGCATCACCCCAGGGGGGAAGAGGAACGGCCAGCGAGCCGGGT
>CBRAFF010000279.1:0-2757 GCA_967755155.1 uncultured bacterium | reverse complement strand
AGCTTCTAGTTTCTAGAGCGCAAAAGGCAGCTCAGCGACGGTAACCGCGGCTTCGCCGGCTTTCAACTCTTTTCCCGGGAGCGTGAGCTCGCGGCGCACGTAGCCCAGCGCGATGGTGGCGTGCGTGCCGTTCGCCTGGGGCAGGGAGGCGACGCTGGTGAGCTCGCCCACGTCCTTCCCATCCGATTGGATCTTGGTTCCGGGAGCGGCGGGGCTTCCATCCGCGATGCGGAAGCCGGTGAACTTGCGGTGCACCTGGCCGCGGGAGCGGATGCGCTCCACGATCTCCTGGCCGACGTAGCAGCCCTTGGTGAAGTCGAGGGCCTGGTGCTGCTCGGTCTCCTGCGGCAGGTCGCGCTCGCGGATGTCCTGGCCGTAGCGGGGAACGCCGGCGGCGATGCGCCAGAGCTCGAGCGCGTCCGTGCCGGCCGGGGTCGCGCCGGCGGCGGCCAGTGCGTCCCAGAGGCGTGTCGCGTTCTCGGGCGCCAGCCAGAGCTCGTAGCCGGGGTCGCGGCCCGCGGCGCGGACGAGCGAGATGCCGACCTCCTGCCAGATGGCGTCGCGCAGCTCCAGCGGCTCGAGCGAGGTCGCGTCCAGTCCGCACTTCCCGAGCACGGCCGACGCTTGCGGCCCGCGCAGGCCGATGGCGGTGAGCTTCTCGCTGATGTCGGTGACCTCCACGTCGTCCATGATGATGTACTTCTCGAAGACCTCGCGCAGGCGCGCGGCCTGGGAGGCGTCGGTATCGAGCAGCAGGGTTTCGCCGCGGTTGTAGATATAGAGGTCCCCCAGGATGTGTCCCTGGGGATTGAGCAAAAAGCTGTAGGTACCGCGGTTGGGGGCGAGGTCGCGGACGTTGCCCGTGACCATGCCGTTCATCCAGCGGACGCGGTCTTCGCCCGAGGCCGCGAGCTTCGCGCGCCAGCCCAGGTCGAAGACGCCCGCGGCGGAGCGCAGCGCGGCAAACTCGGCCTGCGCATCGCCGAAGCTGGAGGCAGTCTCCGCGCCGCCGTATTCGCCCAGGCGCGCGCCGCGGGCCGCCAGATGCTCACTGAGGATTGTGCGGGTCATCACCAAACAATTGATTATAAAGCCCTCCGCTACTTCCCACGGGCGGGGACGGGCTGGTATCTTCCTAACCGTGAGCCACAGGATCGCGGTCATTCCCGGGGACGGCATCGGCAAAGAGGTGATTGCCGCGGCGCTGGAGGTGGTGAAAGCCACCGGCGCGGCGCTCGAGTACGAGGAATTCGACTGGTCCGCCGACCGCTACCTCAAGGACGGCGTCACCGTTCCGCCCGACGGCTTCAAAAAGCTCGCGCATGATTTCGCCGCCATCTTCCTGGGCGCCTTCGGCGACCCGCGCGTGCCTACCAACATCCACGCCAAAGAGATCCTGCTGGGCATGCGCTTCCAGATGGACCTCTACGCCAACGTGCGCCCCGTCCACCTGCTCGACGCCGCGCTCTGCCCGCTGAAGAACGTGGAACCCGCGGACGTCAACTTCACCGTCATCCGCGAGAACACCGAAGGCCTGTACGTGGACCTGGGCGGCGTCTTCAAAAAGGGAACGCCCGACGAGGTGGCAGTGCAGGAGGACGTGAACACGCGCAAGGGAGTAGAGCGCGTAGTCCGCTACGCCTTCGACTACGCCCAGCAGCATGGGCGCAAGAAGGTGCTGATGGCCGACAAGTCCAACGTGATGACCCACGCCGGCGGGCTGTGGCAGCGGGAGTTCAAGGAAGTTGCCAAGGACTATCCCGGCATCGAACCGCAGCACATGTACGCCGACGTGGTGGCCATGATGATGGTGCGCGAGCCCAGGCAGTTCGAGGTCATCGTCACCAACAACATGTTCGGCGACATCCTCACCGACCTGGGGGCGGGGCTGGTGGGCGGGCTGGGCCTGGCCGCGAGCGGCAATATCCACCCCGGCAAGACTTCCATGTTCGAGCCGGTGCACGGCTCGGCGCCGGGGATCGCCGGGAAGAACCTGGCCAACCCCATCGGCGCCATCGCCACCGCTTCGATGATGCTGGCGCATCTGGGGCTGGCGAAGGAAGCGGGCAAGATCGATGCCGCCATCCTCGAAGCGGTGCGGCAGAAGAAGACGACCTCCGACGTGGGCGGAACGCTGGGGACGAAAGAGTCGGCGGCGTGGATCGCGGAGCGAGTCGCCCGGGGCTAAAGCCCCAATCCACATCGGTCGTTTTTCGGCACGGCTGAAGCCGTGCCCTCTCGTTTGTCGTGCCCACGGCAAAGAAGTCCTAATTCCACTTTGCCTGTAAGCGCCTTATTGCCACCAGCGCGACCGAATACTGGTGATTGAGCTGGTAGGCGCGGGCGTAGCACTGGCGCGCTTCGTGCCACTGGTGCTTCTGCTCGTACACCCGGCCCAGGTTGAAGTGGGGATAGCAGTAGGCCTCGTAGCGCTTGGCGCGCGTGGCCTTCTCCAGCCAGGGGATGGCCTCGTCGAGTTTGCCCTGCTCGATGAGGTAGGCGCCGATATCGTTGTAGGGGTTGCCGAAATCCGGGTCCACCCGGATGGCCTCCAGGCACTCGGCGATGGCCTTTTCGTACTCGCCCAGGTAGGAGTAGCTCCAGCCGCGGAAGGTGTAGGCTTCGGCCGAGGGGAAGGCCTCGATGGAGCGGGTGTAGAGGGCGATGGCCTGCTCGTAGTCGCCGCTCGCCTGGCACTGGTAGGCGCGTTGGAAGACTTCGACCGCGCGCTGCCGAGAATCGCTTTCCGCCATGGAA
>CBRAFF010000278.1:0-2763 GCA_967755155.1 uncultured bacterium | reverse complement strand
GCCCCTGCCACACCGCACCCTCGGAAACCACCACCAGGGCGTAGTTGCTGGGATTCTTGCGCTTGTCTTCCATCAGCAGGGCGCACAGCCGCTCCAGGTCGAAGGGATATTCCGGGATGAGGCAGCGGCTGGACGTCACATAGCCGGTGTAGAGGGAGGTGAAGCCGGAGTCGCGGCCGAAGATGCGGAACACGCCGATGCGCTCGTGCGACCCCAGGGTGGTGCGCTGGCGCGTGATGAGGTCCTTGGCGCGGGTGATGGCGGTGGAGAAGCCGATGCAATACTCGGTGCCGCGCACGTCGTTGTCCATGGTCTTGGGGATGGCGATGAGCGGCATCCCGGCGTCGCGCAGCACCGAGGCAAAACTCAGGGTGTCATCGCCTCCGATGACGATCAGGCAGCCGATGCCCAGTTTCTCCAGGTTGCGCTGCACGATGGGGGTGAAGTCGAGGGTGTCGTTCGCCCCCGCCGCCAGCTTGGCGAGCTCGGCTTGCGGGACCCGCGGGGGCGCCTTGGCCTTCTTGATGCGCTGCGGGTTGGTGCGCGAGGTGTGCAGGACGGTGCCGCCGCTGCGGTCGATGGTGCGGGTGTTCTCCCGCGTGAGAAGCAGCAGGTAGTCAGGGTCCAGGGCCTGTGCGGGATCCATGTGCGTCAGGCCTTCCCAACCCTTGCGGATGCCGAGGACCTGGCGTCCCATCTCGCTGGCGCGATAGACGGCCGACTTGATGACCGAGTTGAGTCCGGGAACGTCGCCGCCGCCGGTCAGAATGCCGATGCGGTTCCTGGTCGGGTCCATGCTCAGTTCTCCTCGAATCCTCAATCATCAAACCCGTCGCCTGCCTGCGACGATTGCTGCAACCGCACCTTCTAGGATGCCACCAAACCGCGCCGGCCGCGCATGGGGTGTACGATTTGCACAACAAGTTGGGCAAACCGCCCCGGGGAGCGTTTTCCTCAGAAGTTCCCTATTGGTCAACAGTTTGCGCTTGCCAAGCGAGCAGACGGTTCCCATAATCGTTACCAAGCTGTAACGCGACCCTGGTACCCAGTGGAACGATACCAACGAGCGGACGTACTGCGAATCCTTCGCATCACGGTGCGCCAGCTTTCCGGCTGGGAAAAGGCCGGACTGGTGGCCGCCGCCGAGAGCTATTCCTTTTTTGACCTCCTGCAAGTGAAAAAGCTGAGAGACCTGAGCGCCAAGAAGGTGCGCTCGGCGGTGATCCGGGAGTCGCTCCAGGCCATGCAGCGCCAGGTGGCCGGCATGGAGAACCCGCTGCTCGAAGCCGGGACCTTCTCCACCAAGAGCCGGGTGGCGTACCGGCACAGCGGGCACGCCATGGAGCCCATCGCGGGGCAGTTCGTCATGGACTTCGCCCCCAGCGACAACCTGGTGGCGGCCAAAGTGCGCTACATGCGCCGGGCAGAGTCGGCGGAGGAGCTCTTCCTCAAAGGGGTGGCGCTGGAGGAAGACCCCACCACGCAGGCGGAGGCCATCGAGTGCTATCGCCAGGCGCTGGAGCTGGAACCGGAGCACGCCGCCGCCCACATCAACCTGGGAACGCTCTACTACAACCAGCAGGACTACACCCAGGCGGAGCAGCACGACCGGCAGGCGACGGCCGCCGACCCGCGCTACGCGCTGGCTTACTTCGACCTGGGCAACGTGCTGGATGAGACGGGGCGGCTGCCGGAAGCGGTGCGTGCCTACCGCCAGGCCATCACGCTGGCGCCCACCTACGCCGACGCCCACTACAACCTGGCGCTGGCCTACGAGAAAATGGCGCAGCAGCGCAAGGCGCTGGAACACTGGCGCGCCTACGTGCGCCTGGACACGCGCGGCCCCTGGGCGGTGCACGCGCGCAGTCAGATCCAGAAGATCCTGGATGGTGACCCGCTGCAGGTGGTGTTCCGCAAAGCGCGTTCCTAGCTCGTCCTGCGGGTGCTACAATCCTTTTTCCCCGATTAGGTTCGCCCTGATTTTTCGTTACGAGTGAAGGAATCCAATGGCTGAGACCCTGGCACAACGTCCCTCCAGCCCCCCGCCCCTGGTGGCGCTGAGCGAGGACGAGGTCCTGTTCCGCGACAACATCCGGCAGTTCGCCGAAGAGAAGATCCGCCCGCGCTCCCGTGAGATGGACGAGAAGGGCGTGTTCGACGCCGAGCTCATCCAGCAGTTCTTCCAGCTGGGGCTGATGGGCATCGAGGTCCCGGAAGAGTTCGGGGGCGGCGGCGGCAGCTTCTTCGAGGCCATCCTGGCGGTGGAAGAGACCTCGCGCGTGGATGCCTCGGCCGGGGTTGTGGTGGACGTGCAGAACACCCTGGTCAACAACGCCCTGCTGCGTTGGGCCAATCCCGAGCAAAAGCGGCGCTACCTGCCGAAGACGGCGACGCAGATGGTCGGGGCCTACGCGCTGAGCGAGGCGGGCTCGGGTTCGGACGCCTTCGCGCTGCAGACCCGCGCCCTACTCCAGGGGGAGAGCTACGTCCTGAACGGCCGCAAGCTGTGGATCACCAACGGCAAGGAAGCGGGGCTGTTCGTGCTGTTCGCCACGCTCGACCCGGCCGCCGGCTACAAGGGCATCACCGCCTTCCTGGTGGAGAAGGACTTTCCCGGCTTCAGCGTGGGCAAGAAAGAGGACAAGCTGGGCATCCGCGCCTCCTCCACCTGCGAGCTCATCCTGGAAGATTGCAAGGTGCCGAAGGAGAACGTGCTGGGCGAGGCGGGCAAGGGCTACAAGATCGCCATCGAGACGCTGAACG
>CBRAFF010000277.1:0-2771 GCA_967755155.1 uncultured bacterium | reverse complement strand
CCGAAGCGGATGGAGCTGTGCGCCAGGTCGTCGCCCGTGCCCAGGGCCTTGAGCACGTACGAAGGCTCGAGCGTGGCCGAGGTGCAGGCCGAGCCGCTGGAGACGGCGATGTCGCTGATGCCCATGAGCAGCGACTCGCCTTCCACGTAAGCGAAGCTCATGTTCAGGTTGCCGGGCAGGCGGTGCTCCATGGTGCCGTTGATGTAGACCTCGTCCAGCTCCTTCTCGATGCGGCTGCGCAGGCGGTCGCGCAGCGCCGCCAGGCGCTTGGACTCCTCCGGCATCTCCTGCATGCAGAGTTCGCACGCCTTGCCCAGGCCCACGATGTTGGGCACGGCCAGGGTGCCGGAACGCATGCCGCGCTCGTGCCCGCCGCCGTCGATCATGGCCGAGATCTGCACCCGCGGGTTCTTGCGCCGCACGTACAGCGCCCCCACCCCCTTGGGCCCGTACATCTTGTGGGCGGAGATGGAGAGCAGGTCGATCTTCTGTTGGTTCACGTCCACCGGGACCTTGCCCACGGCCTGCGTGGCGTCAGAGTGGAAGAGCACGCCGCGCTCGCGGCAGATTGCGCCGATCTGCTCCACCGGCTGGATGACGCCGATCTCGTTGTTGGCGAACATGATGGAGACCAGGATGGTCTTGTCGTCGATAGCGCGCTTCAGGTCTTCCAGGTCCACCAGGCCGTCGCCCTTCACGGGGAGGTAGGTGACGCGGTAGCCGTGCTTCTCCAGGCGCTTGCAGGTGTCGAGGATGGCCTTGTGCTCGGTGACCGCCGTGATGATGTGGTTGCCCTTCTCCTTGTACATCTCGGCCACGCCCTTGAGCGCGAGGTTGTCGCTCTCCGTGGCGCCGGAGGTGAAGATGATTTCCTTGGCCGTGGCGCCCACCAGCTTGGCGATGCGCTCCCGCGCCTGCTCCACCCCCTGCTCCGCCTCCCACCCGAAGGAGTGGTTGCGGCTGGCGGCGTTGCCGAACTTCTCGGTGAAGTAGGGCAGCATCTCCTCCAGCACCCGCGGGTCCATGGGCGTGGTGGCGTGGTTGTCCATGTAGATGGGAAGCTTCACGCCGGTCTCCGATGTCGTGCTCATAGGGCTCTCCTGCTCCTTTATCAGTTCGCGATCGCGGTAATGCCAACCAACTCGTCCGCGGGCTTTTCCTTTTCCTCGTGGACGTGCGCGGCGGCGGCGTCTTTCATGTCGGCGATGGTGATGCGGCTCAGCACGTCCTGGATGCTCTCATTCACCTTGCGCAGCGGCTCGCGCACGGTGCAGCGCAGGCTCTGCTCGCAGTCCCCGTGCTTGGTGGTGCAGGAGGTGATGAGCAGCGGGCCGTCGATGGACTTGATGACCTCGAAGGCAGTGATGGCATGCGCATCGCGCGCCAGGGCGTAGCCGCCGTTGGTGCCGTGCTGCGAGTGCAGCAGGCCCGCCTTCACCAACCGCTGCAGGATCTTGGCCAGCGCCTGCGGCGGCATGCCGTAGGCCTCGGCGATGTCCTTGGCGCTGCACGCGCCCTGGCCGCACTCCGCCAGGTGCTTCACCGCGATCAGGCCGTAGTCCGCTTTCTTGGTCAGCTTCAACATGGCGCCGCCTTGACCGATACCCGACTAATTCGGTCGTATATCATTTTAGATGCTGGCAGCCCCCGCCTGCAACCCCATGCAGCTAACGGTAGAAAGCTGGGGTTGAACGGTAACTCCATATGGGTGAATGACTTGGGATATCAGCCCGAAAAGGTCTGATATTTCGATCGCGAGAACTCCCAGGGACTCTTCCCCTGGCTGCGCTGCCCGCATGATTCCTGTTCTGACAATTCCCAACAGCGGCGGGCGGTTGGGGCGGAATCGGCGGAGTTCCGGTTGACAAGCTCAGCTTGGGAGATAGAATACCCGCAAATCCTCCGCTCTTGGGGCCACGGATGCGCCTTCAAGAGCAAGCAGACATGAGTTCACCTTCACCATCGCCGGGCTCCGGCGCTGCCCCTCAGCACCAGAAAGCGGACGGCCCCTGCGCGCACGCGCGGGTGCAGATCGTGGCCCGGGACGAGGACGGCGAGTTCGTCGAGTGCCTGGAGTGCCGCGAGATCTTCGAAGCCAGCGAGTTCAAGGACATGGATTCCGAAGAGCGCAACCGCGAAGGCGCCGCCTAGCTCTGCTCGGAAGCCGATTGCGGCCGCCAGCTCGTTCCCAATCTGGGAAACCAAGGTGCCTTTGCAGCGACGCCGACGTCGTTTGCTGCTTGTCGCGCCTCCGGAAGGTTGCTACTTTCGGGACAGTTCACTCCATGTCCCGCGCGGCGCTGGTTGTCGACGATTCGATGCTCATCCGTCACACCGTCTGCCGCTTCCTGGAAGCGCACGGATTCGAGGCGGATTCCGCCACCAACGGCGCCGAGGCGCTGGAGAAGCTCGCCGGCGACCTTCCCGTTGTCATCATCACTGACCTGGAGATGCCCCACATGTCGGGCCTGGAACTGATTGCTGCGCTCAAGGCCCGCCCGGAGACCGCTGCCATCCCGGTGGTGGTACTGGCCGGGCGCAGGACGGATTCCCAGCCCGCCCTCGACACCCGCGCCAGCTTCATCATCCACAAGGAAACCGACATCGAAGAACAGTTGGAGAAAGCGCTGGCGGCGGTACTGGGCCCGGTCAGCGCCGGCTAACGCAGGGCGAGAGAGGCCTCGGCGGAAAACTCCGGCGCCGCGAAATCCCGCGCCAGCAGTTTGGGATAGGCCGCGGCCGCGATCATGGCGGCGTTGTCGGTGGAGAGC
>CBRAFF010000276.1:0-2771 GCA_967755155.1 uncultured bacterium | reverse complement strand
GCCGTCGGCTTCGACCTGGCCGCGCGGCGGGTGAAGCTGAAGGAATCCGAGCTGGGCTATGACTACCTGCTCGTCGCCGCCGGGGTGCGCCACTCCTACTTCGGGCACGCCGAGTGGGAAGCGCTCGCGCCGGGGCTGAAGAGCCTGGAGGACGCGCTGGAGATGCGCCGCCGCATCCTGCTGGCCTTCGAGCTGGCGGAGCGGGAGAAGGCGCTGCACGGCAAGTGCGAACCGCTGAACTTCGTGGTGGTGGGCGCGGGGCCCACTGGCGTCGAGTTGGCGGGCGCGCTGGCCGAGATCGCGCGCCAGGCGCTGGTGCGCGACTTCCGCGCCATCGACCCTGCGCAGGCGCGGATCATTCTACTGGAGGGCGGCCCGCGCGTCCTGCCGACTTATCCGGAAGACCTCTCGCGCAGCGCGGAGGAGCAACTGCGCGCGCTGGGGGTCGAGGTTCGGACTTCGACACTGGTGACGGGAGTCGAGCCGGGCTTGCTGCGCATCGGCGACTCCGTGCTGCCCGCGGCGGTCACGCTGTGGGCGGCGGGAGTGCTGGCGTCGCCCCTGGGCGCGGCGCTGGGGGCGCCGCTCGACCGCGTGGGGCGCGTCCGCGTTCAGCCCGACCTCAGCCTGCCGGGGCATCCGGAAGTCTTCGTGATCGGCGACCTGGCGACCTTGGAGGGTGACGACGGCAAGCCCCTGCCGGGGGTGGCGCCGGTGGCCATCCAGCAGGGCCGGGCCACGGCGGAGAACATCGCGCGCGACCTGCGGGGCGAATCGCGACAGGATTTTCGCTACGTGGACCGCGGGAACCTGGCGACCATCGGACGCGCCGCCGCGGTGGCCGACTTCGGGCGCATTCGCATCTCCGGGCTCATCGCCTGGATGGCCTGGCTCACCATCCATATCTTCTGGCTCATCGGCTTCCGCAACCGCCTGCTGGTGTTCGTCCAGTGGATCTGGGCGTACGCCACCTACCAGCGGGGCACGCGGCTGATCACAGGGGAGGCCGAGCTGCCCGGGCGCGCCCCCTGAGCCAAGGCTTCCGGGGGAACATTTTCTCTTTGACCTGAGCCTCCGGATGTCAGAGACTTGATAGTTCGACCCCAAGGATTCATGCCACCAGAGACCAAAGGCAAGCCCAGGCACGCACCCACGGCGCTGCTCATTCACCTGGAAGAGGGCGAGGCGGAGATGTTGGGCGGAGTCTTCCGGCAATTCTCCGTCGAATGCGAGACCGCTTCCGGGGACGTGGCGAAGTTACTGGGCAAGAAGAAGTTCGAAGCTTGCGTGCTGCGCTTGAGCGAGGACGCCGAGCAAACGCTGCAGGTGGTGCGGCAATCGGCGCGCAACCGCAACGTGCCCATTCTCGGCATCTGCTCCAGCACGCCCCAGGCCATGCGCTTCTCCAAGTACGGCATCAACGCCCTGCTGCGCGACCCGCTGGAGCGCCAGGACGCCATGCGCGGCATCCGTTCCGCCCACCTGCTGATCATCCACGAGTTGCGCCGCTACGTCCGCGTCCCCATCGTGCTGGAGTTTTCCGTGGACCTGATGGGCGGCGGGAAGTTCAGCGGGGTGACCCGCGACCTGAGCTATGGCGGCATGTCGGTGATCACTTCGACCCGCGTTTCGGTGGACCACGCGGGCGAGATCTCCTTCACCTTGCCGAACGAAGCTCGCATCCGGGTGGGAGCCACCATCCTGTGGCGGCATGAGCCGGAGCTGGTCGGGCTGCGCTTCGAGTCCGGGGACGACCGGCGCCTGCAGATCCGGCCATGGATCGACGAATACCTGAAACTCAACTGAGCGGGCGCAAGGTCAGCGTCGCGTAGAGAGAATCTCCAGAATCTCCTTCAAACCGTGGCGGACGGCGAGCAGGCCGTCCTGGGAAGCCTTGCGGGAAAAGGGAAGCGGGGGCTGCTCCTTGCCGGACTTGACCTCCTGCCGCAAGTGCTGGCGCGCGCCGGCAATGGTGAAGCCTTCCTCGTAAAGCAGCCGCTTGATCACGAGCACGCTTTCTACGTCGCGGCGGCGGTACATGCGCTGCCCGGTCGAACTCTTGCTGGGGCGAAGCTGCGGGAACTCGGTCTCCCAGAAACGCAGCACGTAGGCGGGCAGGCGGGAGAGCTTCGACACCTCTCCGATGCGGAAATAGAGCTTGTCGGGGATGACGACTTCGGCCGGCGCCGGGCGGTTGGAGCGGGGCTGGGTGCGAGTGGCCATGCGCTGAGGAGTGCCGGTATCGCGATACTACGGCGCACGCGTCCCAGCGTCAACCGCCTCACGTCGGAAAAATTAAGAGGGTCGACGCTTGCGCGGCGGCCCTCGAACCCGATTGCAGGCTCCCTTTCTAAAAGCGAGGCTTACGCCTCGCCCGTGTTACCTCTTTTTCTTCTTTGCCTTTTTCTTTTTCTTCATCAGTCGGCTTCCTCCCTAGAAAGTTGGGGCCCGATTGCCCTCATGGCCCAATCTGTGGTGTGGGTATGAGGTACTGCGCTAGATATTGGGGTAGATGCTGCGGCGTGTCAACAAGAAAATTGCTGTCCGGCGGTGGCGCGGGCCGGCGGCGGGCGGCGCGAAGACTACGCGGCGCCGGCGTACCCGGCGAAGGAACCGCGCGGCGCGCGTCGTGACGTAAACTCTTTCGCGAGCGAAGAGCAGCATGCCGCGCGATCCCATCGAGCTCGAAGTCTTCAAGAACATCTTCCACTCCATCGCGGAGGAGATGGGCGCGGCGCTGCGGCGCACCGCCTTCTCCCCCAACATCAAGG
>CBRAFF010000275.1:0-2776 GCA_967755155.1 uncultured bacterium | reverse complement strand
TTCCACTGGGCTTCGAAGCCGAATGGACAGAGTATCTCCCACGCATGCATATTAGCTATGTTGACGGGAAGGCAGCGATAGGCGAAGTGATCCGGGAAAGAGTCCATCCAAACCCGATAGATTGAAGCCGGGCGAATGACGAAAGCGGGTTCCACAGTAGGGTAGCAGGTCAGGCGCAAGACTATTTTACCTCCACGGTAGCGCTTGGACGTTCGAGTGGCGCAGGGCGTAAGCCAATCCGCGATTTGTACCCAACGAGTCAGTGCATGTCAACGGCGAAATATGATCATGCCCTGCTCTCCATTCTTAATCCACTCGTAATGTGACAGTCTCCAGGTTTTGGGTCAAAGGGGAAATGCGGAACCGCTTTCCCTAGAGGCGGTCCTAGTTCCTGGGGGCCCCCGACCCCCTTGGGCCTAGGCCTTTCTTTGTGTTAACTTTACGGCCACTCCCGTTATGGCTCCCCGGGTGTCCGTTGTGGCATGCCCAGAGGAGCGCGACCCGGGGTTCTGACTTATGGCGCTCGGCTTCGGCTTCAACAAGCAGAAGGTGCTGGCGGCGGCGGAGAAGTACGTCCAGCAGGGCAAGATCCAGAACGCCATTACCGAGTACGAAAAGGTCTCCAAAGAAGACCCCAAAGACCTCACCGTCCTGAACACCATCGGCGACCTCTACGGGCGCGTCGGCCAGAACGACAAGGCGGCCTCCGCTTTCAAGCGAGTAGGCGACGCCTATGCCCACGAAGGCTTCACCGTCAAAGCCATCGCCATGTACAAGAAGCTCACCAAGCTTGTCCCGGGCACGACCGACGCCGTGATGAAGCTGGCCGAGCTTTACACCCAGCAGGGCCTGTACAACGACGCGCGGCAGCAGTACGTCGTGGTGGCCGACGCCTGCATGAAAGCGGGCGATACCGAAGCGGCGGCACGCATCTTCCAGAAGATCCTGGAGCTGGACCCCGAGAACACCGCCATGCAGTCCAAGCTGGCGGACCTGTACACCAAGCTGGGGAAGAAAGAGGACGCGCGCAACATCTACTGGAACGCGGCGCAGTCGCTCTACGCCAAGGGGTCGCTGGACGGCGCCAATGAGGCGCTGGGGCGGGTGCTGAACCTCGACCCCGCCAACGGCGACGCCCTCCTGCTGCGCGGCCTGATCGCCGCCGATGCCGGCGACGGCGCCGCCGCAGTCGCCTGCCTGGAGAAGATCCCTGACCTGGACTCGCGCCCCGAGGGCCTGCGCGCCCTGCTCCGCGGCCTGCTGCTGCTGAAGCGCCTGGAGGAGGCGGGAGCCGCGGCCAGCAAGCTGCTCACCGTCCACAACGACCCGGGCGGGGTCAGCTCCTACGCCGAAGCGTTGTTGGTGGCCGGCGACTACGAATCCGCCCTCAAGCTCTACGACCAGCACGCCGACAAGTTCCTGGCCACCAACGCCGCCGGGCTGGTCGAAGCCCTGCACGCCAGCCTGGGTCGCATCAAGGAGAACGCCCCGGCGCTGGAGATCGTGGCCCGGCTCTACGCCAAGGCCGGCGACACCTCGCACTCCGCCGAGGTCATGGAGCTGCTGGCCCACGCCCACGTGCAGGCCGGCGACCTGGCCAAGGGCCGCGACCTCTACAAGAAGCTGGTGGACATGGAGCCGGAGAACCCCATCCATGCCCAGAACTACAAGCAGATGATCGCCCAGCTGGGCGAGGACTCCGCCGTCCGCCCCCTCAGCAAGGAAGAGGGCGGGCAGGCCTTCATGGTGGACGAGCTGGAAACCGCCGCTCCCACCCTGGAGCAGGAGTATCCCGAGGAATTGGCGGCTGTGGTCAAGGCCGCGGTCACCGAGTCCGAACTCTTCGACTCCTACAACATGTTGAACAAGGCCATCCCGCCGCTGGAGGCTGCGCTGCCCAAGGCGCCGCGGGACGGGCAGCTCAACCATCGCCTGGCCTCGCTCTATGCCCGGGTCAACAACTTCGCCGCCGCCGCCAAGTGCTGCGACACATTGCAGGAGGTCTACACCGCAGCCGGATACAAGGAGCAGGCCAAGCAGTATGCCGACATGGCCGCCAAGTACCGCGAGCGGATAGCGGAAGGTGCCGCCGCCGCTCCCGCCGCCGCCGCGCCCCCGGCGCCTGCTGCGGCTCAGCCCACGCCGCCGCCGCCCGCGGAAGCTCCCGCCGCCGCGGCTGAGTTTGCCATGGACGTGACCCCGCCGGCCGCCGAGGGCGGAGTCTCCGAGTTCGGCATGATGGATGTGGCCGAGGCGGCTCCGGCTGTGCCCGCCGCCGCCCGCGAGATCGACCTCTCCGGCGAATGGGAAGAGATGACCTCGGTGGAGCAGCCCCCGGCCGCCGAGTCCACCGCGCAGTTCATCGGGCGTGACACCGCCGCCAAGGCCGTCGCCTCCGAGCAGATCGACGAGGTCAAGTTCTACCTCTCGCAGTCCATGTGGGAGGAAGCCCGCGCCGGCATCGCGCGGCTGGAGGTGCTGGCGCCGGAGTCTGCCGAGCTGCCTGCGCTGCGCGAGCAGTTGGCCGCGGGCACCGCTCCGCCGCCGGCGATGGAAGAGGCGCCCGCCGCCCAGGCCAGCGTGGCCGAGTTCAGCTTTGACACCGCCCCGGCCGAGCCCGAGGTGGAAGCTCCGCCGCCTCCTCCTCCGCCACCCCCGCCGCCAAAGCCAGTGGCTGCGCCGCCACCGCCCAAGCCCGCGCCCCCGCCGCCAAAGCCAGTGGCGGCGCCGCCACCGCCCAAGCCCGCGCCCCCGCCGCCGCAGCCTGCGGCTGCGC
>CBRAFF010000274.1:0-2789 GCA_967755155.1 uncultured bacterium | reverse complement strand
ACAAGGCCCTCTACCACGCCTTCGGCTCGTTCTCCTCGCCCATGGTCATCGCCACGCTGGTGGTGGCGGAGCGGGTCGCAGCGGCGGCGGGCGTGCCCCAGCGCATGCGCCGGGATGTGATGCTCCCGATTGTGAAGAAAACCCTCAGCAACTACCTGGAAGCTTCTGCTGGCAAGGCATTTAGCGGCCCTATCGCCAGGGGCGACGTGAACACCATCCGGCGCCATCTGCGGGCCTTAGGCAAGGTTCCGGGGGCGCGGGAGATCTATGTCGCGCTGGCGCGCTCCGCGCTGCGCGATCTTCCGGTGCGAAACCGGAGCGCGGTGGCGAGAATCCTGAAGAACGCTTAGGGGATGTTCAGCGGTTGCCGATGAGGTGGCCGAGCTTTTCCTTCTTGGTCTTCAGGTAGGCCTTGGAACGGGCGTGGGGCTCGACCTCGCAGGGGACGCGCTCCACCACCTTCACTCCGGCGCGCTCCAGCGCCGCCACCTTCTGCGGATTGTTGGAGAGCAGGCGCACCTGGCGGAGCTTGAGCGCCTTCAGGACCTCGGCCGGCAGCTCGAACTCGCGCTGGTCGGCCTTGAAGCCCAGCTTCTCGTTGGCCTCCACGGTGTCCATGCCGGCGTCCTGCAGCGCGTAGGCCTTGAGCTTGGCGGCCAGACCGATGCCGCGCCCCTCCTGCTGCTCATAGACCAGGACCCCGGCGCCCTCGGCGGCGATCATGCTGAGCGACATCTCCAGTTGCTGCCGGCAATCGCAGCGCAGCGAGCCAAAGACGTCGCCGGTCAGGCACTGGGAATGGATGCGCACCAGCGGCGGGCGGGAGCGGACGTCGCCCATCACCAGCGCGACCAGCGTCTCGGCGGGCTGCCCGTCGCTCGGCGCGCCGCCCTCGAAACCAAAAATGCGGAACGCTCCCCAGCGCGTGGGGAAGTCGGCTTCGGCGATCTTGCGGACTTTGGGCGAAGCGGTCACGCCACCATTATATGCGCGGAGGCCGTCTGCTCCGGCCGGCGCGAACGTGCTACATTACGATTGGTTTCAGTCGTGGATCAACGTCTCATCCTCATCACGTTGCTGGTGAAGCTGGGCGTGGCCGCCGCGGTGGCCAGCGCCGTGGTGCGCTCCCGCTACTTCAAGTCGCTGCTCTTCCGCGAAGAGCGCACGCTGACCCAGAAGCTGCACCTGGCGTCGTTCCTGGTGGTGCCCTTCGCGCTGGGCGTGGTGGTGCGGCTGTCGGTGAAGAACTTCCTGGCCGCCGACCTGGGATACGAGTGCGCCATCCTGCTGGGCGTGATCGGCGGGCGCGTGACCGGCGGCGTGGGCGGCGCTCTGGTGGCTATCCCCGCGCTGATCCACGGCGAGTTTGCCACCCTGCCGTTGAACGTGGGGGCGGGCCTGATCGCCGGCTGGCTGCGCACCCTGGCCCGCGACCACGAGGACATCTGGTCGTTCTCGCCCTTCATCGACCTCAGCATCTATCGCTGGCTCAAGCGCAACGTGCAGCGCCGCCGCATGGAGTGGCAGACCGCGTTCTTCGCCCTCATCCTGGGACTGCAGTACGTGCACATCCTGGTGGGCGAGTGGCTTCCGGGCCGCGTCTTCTACGTGGGGTTCCCGCCCTGGACGCACAGCATGGTCACCGATGCGCTGGTCTTCTTTGCCTTCTGGGCCGCCGGCGTGGCCGTGGTGGCCATTCCGCTGAAGATCTGGAACAACACCCGCATCGAGTTGAAACTGGAAGAGCAGGAGCGGCTGCTGCTGCAGGCGCGCATGGAGGCCCTGCAGACCCAGATCAACCCGCACTTCCTGTTCAACACGCTGAACTCCATCGCCTCGCTGGTGCGCTTCGATCCCGACGCCGCCCGCGGGCTGGTGGTGAAGCTGGCCAGCATCCTGCGCCGCCTGCTGCGGCAGCACGAGGCCTTCATCCAGCTCCGCGAAGAAGTGGAGTTCATCGACGACTACCTGGATATCGAGGTGGTGCGCTTCGGGCGGGAGAAGCTGCGCGTGGTCAAGGAACTCGACCCGGCGACGCTCGACTTGCTGGTCCCCAGCATGGTGCTGCAGCCGCTGGTGGAGAACGCCATCAAGCACGGCCTGGCGCCCCGGCTGGACGGCGGCTCCATCACCCTGCGCAGCCGGCTGGCCGAGGGCAAGCTCCTCATCCAGGTGGAGGACGACGGCGTGGGCATGGCGGAGGCGGCGGCGCAATCCGCAGCGGATACCACCAGCACCGGCATCGGCATGGCCAACGTCGCCGAACGGCTCACCGTCCTTTATGGCGACGCGGCCAAGATGTCCAGCGGAAGCCGCGAAGGCGAGGGAACGCGTATCACGCTGGAGTTGCCGCTGGTGGAGACCGAAGCCGGCGCCAAGTCGGAGTCGGCGGCCGCCGTGCTTTACGAGGCCCGCTCCAGCACGCAGCGGTAGAACTCCTCATACTGCGGAATGATGCGGGAGGCGGCAAAGCGCTCCTCGGCCGCTTGGCGGGCGCGGCGTCCCATCTCGCGCAGCCGCTGCTCGTCGCCCAGGATGTCGAGCGCCTGGCGCGCCATGGTTTCCACGTCTCCCACGTCGGCCAGGAAGCCGGTCTTGCCCTCCTCGATGACCTCGGGCAAACCGCCCACTCGTGTGGCAACGGTGGGAACCTCGCAGGCCATGGCCTCGAGCGCCGCCAGGCCGAAGGACTCGAGTTCGCTGGGCAGCAGCATCAGGTCGGCCACCGCAAGTTTTTCCTGCACCCGGTCCTGCTTGCCCAGGAAGAGCACGCGCTCCTGCAGTCCCTT
>CBRAFF010000273.1:0-2803 GCA_967755155.1 uncultured bacterium | reverse complement strand
CAAAGCGCGTCAGCAGGCCGACGATCAGCAGGACGCCGCCCACCAGCTCCGCGTATGCCGAGACGTAACCCATCCAGCCGGGAATGCCGATGGTGACCAGAAAGCCCTTGAACTCGGGCATGCCGCCGTCCACCTTGAGCCAGCCGTGGGCGGCCAGCACCATCCCCAGGACGGCGCGCAGCACCAGCAACGCGAAGGGCTTCATGTTCTCGAGGATGCGGTTCATGCTTTTTCCTGGAACGGCGGCGTCGCCGTCTTGCGCGGCGGATTGAAGAAAGGCAACTTGACCACGGTTGCGGGGACGGTGCTGCGCACGGCTTCGACCGTCAACTCCATGGCCAGCTTCATGCCCGGGGCGGCGCACGGGGAAGCGACGCTGCCCAGCGCGATCATCTTCTTCAGCACCGGCGACCAGGTGGTCGAGGTCGCCTTGCCTACCTGCCCGCCATCTTTATAGACGGGCACGTGGACGCGCGAGGCCTGCGCCGGCGCCTGCGGCGCCAACCCGGCGGATTCGTACAGCTTCTCCACCGCGGTCCAATCCACTTCCAGGCCGACCAGTTGCCGCGCCGGCCCGCGCTTGTTTTCCTCGGCGAGGGCCGCCTTGCCGATGAAGTGCTCCTTCTCCAGGTGCACCATCTTGCCCAGGCCAATCTCGTAGGGCGAGAACTTCTGCGCGTCGATGAGCGCCTTCTTGCTGGAGATGTAGTCCACCTCGATGAGCAGCAGTCCGGCCTCGATGCGGGCGACGTCGAGGGCCAGCATGCCGGCGGCGTGCACGTCGAACTCGCGCCCGCCCTCCATGACGGCGTCCCAGACGTTGACCGCCTGCTTCCAGCGCATCCAGATCTCGTAACCCAGGTCGCCGGTGTAGCCGGTGCGCGAGATGTCCACGGTGACGCCGGCGATCGTCTGTCCCTGCGCCACGCGGAAGTACTTGAGCTTCTCGATGGCCCCTCCGGCGAGCTTCTGCAGCAGCCGTCCGGAGGTGGGGCCTTGCAGGGCGAGCGACGCCACCTGCTCGGAGATGTCTTCGATCTGCACCTCCATGCCCAGGGCGTTCTGCGTGAACCAGCGCAGGTTGGGGTCGGCGGCAGTCCAGCGATAGGTGTTTTCGGCCAGGCGCGAGATGGTGCCGTCGTCTACCACCTTGCCGTGCTCGTCGCACCAGCAGGCGTAGATCACCTGGCCCACGGCGATCTTCTGGATGTCTCGCGTGATGACGCGGTTCACCAGGCGCGTAGCGTCCTTGCCGCTGACGATGTACTTGTAGAGCGGGGTGATGTCGATGAGCGCGGCGGCGTTGCGGATGGCGTTGTACTCGTGCTCGTGGTGGGGCTCGTAGGCGCTCACCGCGTAGTAGCCCGCCCACTCGCGGTAGTTCAGGCTCTCGCACAGCGCGAAGGTTCGTTCGTGGACGGCGCTTCCGATGGGCATGGTCTCTCCCCGCTTGCCGGGTCAGAGCGGGATTATAGAATGGAGACCACGGAGCGCGCGATGAAGACCATCGGAATCGTCGGCGGCATCGGGCCGGAGTCCACCATCGACTACTACCGGATGCTGGTCACCGCCTACCGCGAACGGGTGCCGGATGACAGCTATCCGCACCTCATCGTCAACAGCATCGACCTGAAGCGGGCGCTGGACCTGCTCTACGCCGACGACCTGGCCGGGCTGACCGAGTACCTGGTGGACGCGGTCGAGGTGCTGGCGCGGGCCGGGGCCGAGATGGGCTTCCTGGCCGCCAACACCGCCCACATCGTCTTTGACGACGTCGCGCGCCGCGCGCCCTTCCCGCTGGTCTCCATTGTCGAGGCCACCTGTGCCGAGGCCAAGGCCCAGGGACTGAAGCGGCTGGGCCTGCTGGGCACGCGCTTCACCATGCAGGGCAAGTTCTATCCCATCGTGTTCGCCCGCGAGGGAATGGCCCTGGTGACGCCCGCGGCCGGCGAGCAGGACTATATCCACGGGAAGTACTTCAGCGAGCTGGTGCCGGGCATCTTCAAGGATCAGACGCGCGACGAGATGCTGACCATCATCCGCCGCATGAAGGAGGCCGACGCCATCGACGGCCTAGTGCTGGCGGGGACAGAGCTCCCGTTGCTCTTGCGCGGGGCCGAGGTTCCGGGCGCTCCCTTCCTGGACACGGCCACCATCCATGTGAAGGCCATCCTCGAGCGGGCCTTCGCGTAAGAATCACTGACAATCTTGCCGCCTGCCCTTAGAATGTCTCTTCCTTCATCCCCATCATGCCTGCCAAATACGACGCCATCATCATCGGTGGAGGCCACAACGGCCTGGTGACCGCTGCCTACCTGGCGCGCGCCGGGAAGAAAGTCCTGGTGCTGGAGCGGCGGCACGTGCTGGGCGGCGCCGCCGTCACCGAAGAGATCTTCCCCGGCTTCAAGTTCTCCGTCTGCTCCTACGTGGTGTCGCTGCTGCGGCCGGAGATCATCCGCGACCTCGACCTGCCCCGCCACGGCCTGGAGATCCTGCCGCTCGACGGCACCTTCACCCCCATGCCCTCGGGCGATTACCTGTGGCGGGTGAACGACCACGGCAAGACGCGCCGCGAGATCGCGCGCCACTCCCGGCTCGACGCCGAGGCCTACGAAGAGTTCGGCAAGGCCATGCTGGAGATGTGCAAGTTTGTGAAGCCCATCCTCAGCATGACGCCACCCAATCCCACCAAGCTCTCGCCCAGCATGCTGAAGAAGCTGGCCTTCCTCGGCCGGCGCTTCCAGGGACTGAGCGCGGAAGACAAGTACCGCCAGGTGCAGCTCATGACCATGAGCGCGGTGGA
>CBRAFF010000272.1:0-2815 GCA_967755155.1 uncultured bacterium | reverse complement strand
GCGGGCTTCCTGGTGCGCAACCTGGCGCAGGTGTCGATGAACCTGACCGACTTCGAGCAGACGCCCATCGCGCGCGTCTTCGAGGCGGTGAAACGCGAGGCGGCCCGCCATGGCGCGGCGCCGCTGTCGAGCGAGATCGTGGGACTCATCCCCAAGAAGGCCCTGGAAGACGCGGCGGAGTGGTTCCTGCAGGTGGAAAACTTCGATTCCTCGCTCATCCTGGAGAACCGGCTGGCGGCGGTGATGGGAGGGAAGATGGCGGCGGGCGGCATTCGGGCGGGCGTGGAACCGTTCGTGGAGCAACTGGCGGCGGCGACGGCCACGCCCGGCGGAGGCTGCGCGGCGGCGGCGGCAGGAGCCATGGCGGCGGCGCTGGGGCAGATGGTGGCGTCGATGTCGCGAGGGAAAAAGGCCTACCAGCAGTACGAGCGCGAGTTGAGTGAGGCCATTGCGCGACTGGCAAAGTTGCGCGAGGAACTGAAGGGCGCCATCGACGAGGACGCGGCGTCCTACGATGCGGTGGCCAAAGCCTACAAGCAGGCGAAGGCGGCGGCGGGCGGCGACGGCCTGGTGGCGGAGGCGCTCAAGGGCGCCACGCGCGTCCCGCTGGGTGTGGCGGAGCGGGCCCGGGAAGTGGGCCGGATGGTGGAATCGCTGGGGCCGATCACGAATCCCAATATGGCGTCGGACCTGACGGTGGCGCGAGCGCTGGCCAGGGCGGCGGTCGAGGGTGCGCTGGCCAACGTGGAGGTAAACCTGGAGTCGCTGAAGGACGAGAGCTTCGCCGCCGACATCCGCAAGAAGACAACTGCCCTGCGCGCCTGAGCATCTCTATAATGGACGCCGTGAGACCTAGACTCTTTTTCCTACTCCTGTTCCTCTTGTGCGGCACCCTGGCGGCCTCGGCGGCGGCGCTGGGGACCGGCGCGCGCTCCGCTATCCCCTCCGACGTGCAGCAGATCATCGTGGTGGACTACCGGGCGATGAACGATTCGCCGACGGCGCGGTCGCTCAAGGAGCGGATGGTCTCGCCGCGGCTGAGGCAGTTCGAGGCGGCGCTGCGCCAGGCGGGCGTCGTCCCGGAGAAGGAAGTGGAGAAGCTGACCTTCGCCTCGTTCCGCAGCAAGGGGCAGGGGCTGCAGATGGTGGGGCTGGCGGAGGGTTCGTTCGCGCGCGATGCCGTGGTCCGGAGGCTGCGCATGAGAAACGTGCGGCCGCAGAGGTACGGGCGGACGTCGCTCTATCCCATGGAAGGCGGGATGAGCATGACCTTCCTGGACGAATCGACGCTCTTGTTCGGCGAGGCGGCGGCGGTGAAGGTGGCGCTGCAGGCGTACCAGGGCGAGCTGCAGAGCCTGAACTCGAACGCGCTGATCACCGAGCTTATGCCCGGAGTGGAAGACGGGGCGATCTGGAGCGTGCTGGACGCCGAAGGCACCCGCAACCTGGTGCGCTCCGCGCTGGGACAGAACACCCAGTACGCCGACTATGAGATGGTGCGGAAGCGGCTGCGGGGCTCGCGCTACACCGTGGACCTCTCGCGCGGATGCGACTTCAACCTGGACGTGTTGACCTCGGATTCCGTCACCGCCGCCACGCTTTCCTCGCTCTTCCAGGCGGGCATGCTGCTGCGCAAGATGAAGGCCACCGGGGCGGAGAAGATGGCGCTGGAGGACCTGACGGTAGAATCCGACAGCGACAAGCTGAAGCTGCACTTCAAGTCGGACGAGCAGCGCTTCCAGTCGCTGCTGAAGTCGGAGCTGTTCGCGGCAGTGTCGAAGTAGCCTCCCGCCCCGAGCGAGCGCTTACTTGGTGACGCAATCGCACATGGACTTCAGGACGTCCCCGACCGCGCCCTGCGGCCGGTCCATCGCCGTCTCCGTGTCCCCCTTGAACACGTAAACCTCCCAGCGGTAGCCGGTGGGGTCGGTGAGCCAGATCTTGTCCTGGACGGCGTAGCAGCAGGTGGTGTTCATCTCGTCCAGGGTCGGGATGCCGGCGGCGTTCAGGCGCTGCTTGACGGCCAGGACTTCTTCGGTGGAATCCAGGCGCAGGCCCATGTGGCTGAGGCCCTGCAGGCAACAGTGCGAGGCCTGCTGCATGGTCAGGTTGACGGCGGGCTGGTCGAGGTCGAACTTGGCATAGCCCGGCTTGAGCTTGGTGGGCGGGGCGTCGAAGAGCGCGGAATAGAAACGCACCGACTCCTCGACATTCTTGACGTCCAGCGAAAGGTGCAACTTGGGGTTCATTCTCTTCGTTCCTCCGATTAGATTTATATACATCAATCCACGACGACAAAAAAACTCAGACTTCCGTGCCCAGGGCCTCCACCAGGTCTTGCAAGGCCTTTTCGTTGCGGCGATACCACATCCAGGTGCCGTACTTCTCGGCGGTGACCAGGCCGGCCTCGGTCAGGATGGCCATGTGGTGGGAGACGGTGGGCTGGGAGCGCTTGACGCGGGCCTCGATGTCGCAGGCGCACAGGCCCACCGGCTTGCCGATGGAGCAGCAGCCTTTTTCCTTGAGGGCGCGGAGGATGGCGCGGCGCGCGGGATCGGCCAGGGCGTGCAGGAAACGGTCGAGGGTGCGGGCGTCCGGTCTCATTATCGACCTCTATCGATATCATATAGATTGAGGGATGTCAATAAAGATGCAAATATGATTTCAGATTGAAGATTGCAGAATGCAGAATCAGAACCAGGGCGCCCCGGGCGGGTCCGGCAGTCTTCAATCGGCAATCTTCAATCTACATTCTTCTTGACGATGGGCTTGTAGCCGTCGGCGACCAGGCGGGCCTTCATGGCGTTGGCTTCCT
>CBRAFF010000271.1:0-2817 GCA_967755155.1 uncultured bacterium | reverse complement strand
TGCTGCGGGGATTCGACCCGCTGCTGCCCGCGGGCGCGCTCGATGCCGGCCATCCCCACGGCTTTGCCTGGCTGATGCTGTTGACCACGGCCTTCACCACCGTGGTCTGGCTGACGGTGACCTTCCTCACGCCGCCCGAGCCCAAGGAGAAGCTGCTCGAATTCTTTCTGCGGGTGCGGCCCGCGGGCGCGGGATGGAAGCCGGTGCTGGGGCCGGGGGTGGAGCCCTCGCAGCAGAGTCTGGGGTGGTCGGCGGCCGACTGGGTGGCGGGCTGCGCCCTCATCTACTGCGCCCTGTTCGGCATCGGAAGGCTCATCCTGGGACCGGCGTGGCTGGGGGTGGCGCTCTTGGCGGTGGCGGCCCTGTGCCTCGGGTTTCTCTACTGGGACCTGAACCGGCGGGGCTGGGAAGCCCTCAGTTCCTGAAGCAGGCCGGCCATCCGATAGAATCTACCCCTGCGTGAACCTCCTCTCCCATCCCTGGTTCTTCTGGGTCGCCTTCAACGCGTTCGTCCTGTTGATGCTGGTGCTGGACCTGTTCGTCTTCCACCGCCACGCCCACGTCATCAAGTTCCGCGAGGCCCTGAGCTGGACGGCGTTCTGGATGGCGCTGGCCGCCGCCTTTGCCGTCCTGGTCTATTTCTGGCACGGGCCGGCGAAGACGCTGGAGTTCGTGACCGGCTACGTGATCGAAGAGTCGCTGAGCGTGGACAACCTGTTCGTCTTCCTGCTCATCTTCCGCTACTTCAAGGTGCCGGCGCAGTACCAGCACAAGGTGCTGTTCTGGGGGATCGTGGGGGCGCTGGGGATGCGCATCGTCTTCATCGCCGCCGGGGTGACGCTGATTCGCCGGTTCGAGTGGATCATCTACATCTTCGGCCTCTTCCTGATCTACGCCGGGGCCAAGCTCTTCCGCTCGGAGGACGTGGAGATCCATCCCGAGCACAACCCCGTGCTCAAACTCTTCCGGCGGAGCGTGCGGGTGACCTCGGATTACGTGGAAGGGAATTTCACCGTGGTGCGCGACGGCAAGCGCTACTTTACGCCGCTGGCGGTGGTGCTGCTTGTGGTGGAGTCGACGGACGTCGCCTTCGCCACCGACTCCATCCCCGCCATCCTGGCCATCACCCGGGATCCGTTCATCGTCTATACCTCGAACGTCTTCGCCATCCTGGGACTGCGCTCCATGTATTTCGCGCTGGCGGGGATGATGGAGGTCTTCCACTACCTGCACTACGGGCTGGCCACCATCCTCGTCTTCGTCGGCGTCAAGATGCTGGTCTCCCACTACTTCCCCATCCCGGTGGCCGCGGCGCTGGCAGTGATCGCGGTGGTGCTGGGAGTCTCGGTGGCGGCCTCGCTGCTGTTTCCCCGGCAGCCCAAGGGGCCGGACCCTGAGGAGACGCACTAGGCGCCTCTATTCGAAGCGGACCGAATTCCCCTTGAGGATGGAGTGCTTCAAGAACTTGGCGTCGTTGTGTTCGGGGAAGTCCAGGCGGTAGTGGGCGCCGCGGCTCTCCTCGCGGGCCAGGGCGGAGCGGGCGATGAGCCGGGCCACGGTGTAAAGGTTGCGATCCTCGCAGGCGGCGCGGCTCTTGGGCGGCGGCAGCTTCTCGCTCCACTCGTCCAGTTGGGCGAGTGCGCGGCGCAGGTTCTTGCCTTCGCGCACGATGCCCACGTTCTTCCACATCAGGTCCTCGATGCCGTGGTTGAGGCAGCGCGCGGCGTCCTCCACCTTCTGCACGTCTTCGAAGGCCGCGGATTTCTTCGCAGGAGCCTTCTTCGGCTTGGCGGCGGCTCGCGGACGCCGGGCGCCCAGCTCCTCGCACATGGCGGCGCCCGCGCGCGCGCCCGACACCAAAACATCCAGCAGGGAATTAGAGGGCAGGCGGGTGGGGCCGTGGGCGCCGGTGGGCGCCGCCGCGCCCGCGGCATAGAGTCCCTTCAAGCCGCTGCGTCCGTCCAGGTCGGTGCGCACCCCGCCCATGGCGTAGTGCGCCGCCGGGCGCACCGGCACCAGGTCGGTGGCGATGTCGATGTTGTGCTTGAGGCAGGTGGAGTGGATGCGGGGGAAGCGGGCGCGCAGCGCGCGCGCGTCCAGGTGGGTCATGTCGAGATAGACGACGGGGTCGGGAACCTTCTCCACTTCGAGTTCGTGGGCGATGGCGCGGGCCACCACGTCGCGCGGCGCCAACTCCGCCATGTCGTGATAGCGGGGCATAAAGCGCGCCAGCTCGGCGTTGCGCAGGTAGGCGCCCTCGCCGCGCAGCGCTTCTGAGAGCAGAAAGCGCGGCGCGCCCGGGACGTAGAGCGCCGTGGGATGGAACTGCACGAACTCCATGTCGCTGACCTCGGCGCCGGCGCGGAAGGCCATGGCCACGCCGTCGCCGGTGGCGACCGAGGGATTGGTGGTCTCGCGGTACACCTGCCCCAGGCCGCCGCTGGCCAGCAGCACCGCCTGCGCCCGGACTTCGTGGACGTCGCCCTTGCGGTCCATGAGCGACACGCCGGTGATCCGTCCGCCGCCGGCGCACAGGTCCACGGTGAACTCGAATTCGTAGAAGCTGATGGGCTTGAGCGTGCGCGCCTTGGCATAGAGCGCGCGGCCGATCTCGCGCCCGGTGGAGTCGCCGTGGGCGTGCAGCACGCGCGAGCGCTGGTGCGCGCCTTCGCGGCCGAAGGTCAGCTTGGTCCCCTTGCGGTCGAACTCCGTGCCCCAGGCGATGAGCTCCTGGATGCGCTCCGGTCCTTCCTCCACCAGGATGCGGGCGGCCTCGGGGTTGCACAGGCCGTCGCCGGCGTCGAGCGTGTCCTGCAG
>CBRAFF010000270.1:0-2820 GCA_967755155.1 uncultured bacterium | reverse complement strand
CTCCGCAACCTCTACGAGCCCTGGAACGAGCGCGTGCAGAAGATGCGCGCGCAACTGGCGGAACTCCGCGCTCAGGCGGGTACTCCGGGGAGCGCAGCCAGAGTTCCCCCGGAGACCCTCGAGCACCTGCGCGCGCTGGGATACCTGGGGAACGATCCCGGCCGGACCAACGTCCCCGAGCCCTCGCTGCTGCCCGATCCCAAGGACAAGATCGTGCTGCAAAACCTGCTGCACGCCGCCATGCTGGCCGAAGAGGACGGCCGTCCCGCGGAGGCGCGAGCCGCCCTGGAGAAGGCCGTGCTCGCGGACCCGAAATCAGCTCCGGCCCTGCTGCAGCTTGGCCAGATCGAGCTCAAGGCAGGGAACTACCAGAAGGCGGCCGCTTATCTGGCGCAAGCCCGCGCCCTGCGTCCCCAGGATTCCGCCGCGGCGCTCTACCACGGCCAGGCGCTGGAGAAGTCCGGCGACCTGCCCGCCGCCCGCGATGCGCTCGAAGACAGCCTGCGCCTGACTCCCGGCCAGTTCCCAGCGCGCCAGCTCCTGGGCCGCATTTACCTGCGGATGGGAGAGCGGAAGGCCGCGCTCGACCAGTTCGAGGCGGCAGTCTTTCTGGAGCCCAAGAACGTCGAGGGGCGGATGGACCTGGCCCGCGCCCTGCTGCAGGGCCAGCGGCCCGCCGACGCGCTGGCCCAGCTCATCCCGGCCGCGCAGCTCGCGCCCGCGAGCGCCGAGGTGCAGGAGCTGCTCGCCCAGGCCTACACCGCGCTGGGCAAAGATGACCTGGCGCGCAAGGCCTCCACCCGCGCCGCCCGGCTGCGCAAGAAAAAGGCGCCCTGAATCAGGGCGCCCGTTGTTGCTTGAGACGGATAGCCTATTTTCCCGCAGTTGCCGCGGCCTGGGCCGGCGTGGCCTCGAAGATCTCCGTCATCACCCGCCCCTTCATCTGCTTGGGCGGCGCGATGCCGTAGAGGTGGAGCAGGGTGGGCGCAATGTCGTAAGCGCTCACCTGCAGACCCATCACGTGCTGGTTCTTCTTGATGCCCGGTCCCACCGCGATGAAGGCGCCGGCGACCTCGTCGCCATCGGCGAAGTCGTGCTTGGCGATGACGCTGTCCATGGGATGGTCCATGTGCGCGTGCTTGTCCGAGTAACGCAGCGGCTTGATGCCGTGGTCGGAGACGATGAACACGTAGGTATTCTCATCCACGTGCTTCAGCACCACGCCCAGCACCTTGTCGAAGGCGCGGTACTGGTTGGGGAAGGCGTCCACGCGGGCGGTGTGCACCTTCGCGTTGTAGCCCACATTGTGCGGCTGGATGGGATACAGCCAGTGGCCCACCCGGTCTTCGCAGGACTGCACCAGGAAGGTGAAGTCCTCCGGGTGGTTGCTGAGCAGGTAGTCGAACAGCTTGGTCTGCTGGGCGCGGATGGTATCCACCTTGGCCAGCCATTGGTTGATGCCCTCCGCCTCGTGTCCGGCAATCGTCTCCAGCTTGGGGATGCGCGCGCAGTCAATGTAGAAATCGCCCACGTTGGCCAGCAGCTCCTGCTTCAACGCGGCGGGATATACGGCCTCGCCGCCCTCCACTTCCGTCAGCTTGGGCGAGCACAGCACGCCATCCTCGCAGTCCTTGCCCCGGGTGAGCATGCCGCTGACCATGTAGCCGTTCACCGGCATCACCGGGAAGGTCGCGGGCACGTTCGCCATCCCCACCGTCACCCCGTTCTTGGTCAGGATGGACCAGATGGGCTCTTCCTTCAGCATGTGGGTGTTGGCGGTCTGCCCGTTCACCACGAAGCCGGTGATCCCGTTCTCCGGCGGGGTGGTGCTGGTAAAGAAGGCCGTGTACACCTTGGGACAGTTGGGGGAGGAGATGGTCTTCAGGTAGCCCGAGCTCCCGTTCTCGATGAGGCGCGCCAGGTTGGGCATCTCGCCGCGCACCAGCAGCGGGCGCACGAAGTCCCACTCCATTCCATTCACCCCCAGCACGATGACGCGGGGCTTGGCTTTTTGGGCAGGGGCGGCTTGCGGGGTCTGGGCCTGAAGCACCGAGGCCGCCAGAAGGACTACCAGCAGGCTGGCTGCGGGAAAACCGAACTTCCGGGACATACGCGAGGCCTCCAACATATAGGGATTGACTCGTCTATTATACGCTGGGAAAATGGCGGCTGCCTTCCCGTTGGTCCTTTCATGTCGTTGGACAGAAAGAACTTGGGGGATTTCACCGGAGGTTAACAAGGAGATCCGCAATGGCTGCTCAAGCTGCAGTTCCGGCGCCGCAACCGGGCTGGTGGTCGCGCAACTGGAAGTGGTTCGTCCCCGCCGGCTGCCTCACGCTCATCCTCCTGTTCTGCCTGTTCATCGGGCTCATCATCAGCGTGGCCATGGGCGCCATGAAGTCTTCGGACGCCTACAAGCAGGCGGTGGCCCGGGCCCGGGCCAACCCCACGGTGGTGGAGAAGCTGGGCACGCCCATCGCGGAAGGATATTTCGTCAGCGGCAACGTCAACGTGCAGAACGACATGGGGAATGCGGACCTCCAGATTCCCATCTCCGGGCCCAAGGGCAAGGCAGTGATCCACGCCGTGGCCGTCAAGGCGGCGGGCCAGTGGGAGTACTCGCGCCTCACCGTCGCCATCGAAGGCGAGCCCGAACTCGATCTGCTCGGCCCGGAGCCCGGTGAGGAACAGTAGAGGCGCCGCAGGGTGCGTCTGGCGGCTGACGTTTCCTCGCTGCCGGTGTCTAAGCCGAGCAAGGGCCTGGAGCCGCCGCAGCGCGTACTGCCGGGATGTGATATAAGCAGAGGGCGCGCTGCGCCG
>CBRAFF010000269.1:0-2821 GCA_967755155.1 uncultured bacterium | reverse complement strand
GAGAGCCAGTGGGCCACGGTCACGCCCGCGCCGATGGCGCCGCCGATCAGCGCGCCTTTGCCTCCGCCCGCGATTGCGCCCACGGTCACGCCGGCGCCGGTGCCGATGGCGACGTTGCGCACGTCCTTGCCGTCGCGCCCTTTGCCCTTGATCTCACCCTCGTCATTCACCGAGGTCTCGGTGGACTTGTCGGTATCGACCACCGTGGCGCGGAAGTCGTACTTCTCGCCGTCGGGCATGGTGATGGAATCCGGGCGCAGCTCGATGGTGGGCTTGCCCTTCACGCGGCGCGGCTCCGTCAGCTTCACGATCTGCCCCTGGATGGCCGCTCCCACCGGGATGACGGTTTTGCCGTCGAGCAGCACCGGCGCGGTCACGCGGCCGGCGAAGGCGTCGCCCACCTTGCTGGTTTTGGTGGAGATGGGAGTCTCCAGCTTCATGTGCACGCTGGTGCCCGAAGGCAGCGAAAGCGATTCCTGCGCCAGCAGGGCGCCGGCGGCGAGTGCGGCTACGACGCATGCGGCAAAAAACTTCTTCATGATTGGCCTCCTCCCCGACTGTAAGGCACCCAGGAAACCGGCACAATAGCCTATGTAACAGGGGATTCACCCGAGGTACGGGAGAGGGGGCTAGCGCGGGACCAGGGGATAGACCTTCACCGGCTGGTCGATGCCCTTTACCGGCTCGCTCACCGGAGCGCCGGCCATGGCGCGCCAGGGCTCGGGCAGGGCGCGGAACACCTCCTCGGAGATGAGGATTTCCGTGCCCATGGATTTGTTGAGCTGCTCGATGCGCGAGGCCACGTTCACCGGGTCGCCGATCACGGTGTATTCCAGCTTGTGCCGGGGCGAGCCGATCGAGCCCACCACCACCTCGCCGGCGTGGATGCCGATGCCGATCTTCATGGCGGGCACGCCGGTCGCTTCCAGCAGAGGATTGAGCGCGCGCAGGCGCTTGGAGATCTCCGCCGCCGCCTCGACCGCCGCGCAGCCCGGCTGCTCGAGCGCCACCGGGGCGCCGAAGATGGCCAGCAGGCCATCGCCCAGATATTTGTTCACCGTGCCGCCGCTGGCCGCGATGGCGTCCACTGCCGCCTCGAAGAACTTGTTGAGCACGCTCACCACCACCTCCGGCCTGCGGTGCTGGCTGAAGGCGGTGAAGCCGCGCACGTCCACGAACAGGAGGGCCACGTAGCGACGCTCGGTGAGGTCGCCGGCTTCGCCCCGGGCCAGCAGGGCATCGGCCACCTCCGCGCTCATGTAGGCGCCGAACAGGTCGCGCAATCTCTGGCGCTCGCCCAGGGCGACGGCGGTGTCGTTGATGTGGGCGGCGATCTGCCCGAACTCGCTGGTGGTGTAAAGCTCGGCGCGGGCGGTGAGGTCGCCGCGCCCCAGGCGGTCCAGCGCCCGGATCAGCTCCGCAGTCTGCGACTTGAGCTGCCCGCCCAGCACGTACATCAGAAAAAGGAAGAGCACGGCGCTGGCCGCGCCCAGCAGGCCCAGGTTGAACAGCAGCTCGCCCGATTCCACCTGGTCATCGAAGCCGTGGCGGATGAAGACTGCCGCCAGCATCACCGCGATGGGCGCGAAGGCCAGCAGCGGGAAGAAGATCCCCATGCGGCCTTCGAGCGTGAGCCTGCGGCCCAGGCTGGGGTCGTACTGGATGCGCTGCGCCAGCTCCCGCAGCAGCGGCTGCGTGGCCCGCTCCATGGCCGCGAACTCATAGACCACGTGCGCGATGGGGATGACGCTCAGGTTCAGCGCCCAGTAGAGCGGGAAGATGCTGGTGGAGACTCCCAGCTCCAGCCAGCGGTTGGCGGCCCACACCAGCAGCGTGATCCCCGTCGAGGCCGCGATGGCGTGCGCTCCATAGACCCGCAGCAGCACTTCGCGCGGCGCATCCAGCAGGCGCGCCATCCCGGCGCGCATCTGCTCCGCGGAAGTCTCCGGCTCGAGCGCCTGCTTCACCGGCGTGAGCCGCCAGCGCAGGATGGCGATGTCCACCGGCAGGAACAGGGCAAGATCGAGCAGCCCCAGCACGCACAGGATGAGGAACTGCCGCTGGGTGTAGGGGTACGTCGAGAAATAGAAGGCCCCGGCGGGCAGGACGGAGAGCAGCGTTCCCACCAGCAGATTGCGCACGCTGCGGCGGAAGAACGCGGGATAGGAGCCGGATTCCATGGGAAAGTGCTGAGACTACCGTGATGTGCCCGGGATGTAAACCGGCGGGTCAGGCGCACGCGCCGGTGGAATATAATCGGGCCGCTTCGAGGAGGAACCGCCGTGAGCTCCACTGCCATCACCGCCATCCGCGCGCGCGAAATTCTTGATTCGCGCGGCAACCCTACGGTCGAAGCCGATGTCCAGCTCTCGGGCGGCGCCCAGGGTCGCGCGGCCGTGCCCAGCGGCGCTTCCACCGGCGAGCACGAGGCGGTCGAGCTGCGCGACGGCGATGCCAAGCGCTATCAGGGCAAGGGCGTGCAGAAGGCGGTGGGCAACATCCGCAATGCGCTCGCTCCCGTCCTCATCGGCATGGACGCCGCCGAGCAGCGCGCCCTCGACGGCCGCATGCTCGAGCTCGACGGTACCGAGAACAAGGGCAAGCTGGGCGCGAATGCCATCCTGGCGGTCTCCATGGCGGCGGCGCGGGCCGCCGCGGCTGCCGCCGGGCTTCCCCTCTATCGTCACCTGGGCGACCCGGAGGCCAACCTGCTGCCCGTCCCCATGATGAACATCCTGAACGGCGGCGCCCACGCCGACAACAACGTGGACTTCCAGGAGTTCATGGCCATGCCCGTCGGCGCCACCTCGTTCGCCGAGGC
>CBRAFF010000268.1:0-2825 GCA_967755155.1 uncultured bacterium | reverse complement strand
GCGGAGAAACGGGGGCTGTGCCCGCAGAGCGTCGAGGAAGATGCCTTGCAGCGCGGCCCGCTGGGCAGTCTCAGCCAAAAGCTGCAGACCCTGCGCTGGCTCAAGACGCTGTACGACCGGGGCGAAACCGCGGCCCTGGAGCGCAAGCTGGAGGAACTGGCGCGCAGCCGCAGCATTGTGACCGCCGTCCCCCGCGACCGGCTGATGACGGCGCTGCGCGAGAGCGACCGCTGGACCTTCCCCATGGTTTTCGCCGACCTGCTTTGCGGGAACAATCGCTACAAGCCTCCGAAGACCGACCGGGTGAAATCCATGATCCAGTGGGTCTCGGGCAGGCGACGGATGCTGGCGGCCATCGACCAGCAGCTCAGCGCGGGCAACATCGTCGCCATCGGGTACTACGCGGACTTCCTGCTGCTGGGGCCGGAGGCACCCGGGCAGAGCCGGCACATGTCCAGCCTGGTAGGCAGACGGTGGGACGCCGAGCGGAGCCAGTGCGAGTATCTGATCCGCAACTCCTTCGGCCCGCAATGCCTGGGCTACAGTGACACCTTCCGCTCCCCGGAGAAGTGCCAGGCGGGCCACATCTGGGTGCCGCGGAGCGTGCTGGGAAAGAACCTGTTCTCGCTGACGTACATCCGGCCCTGAGACAGGCGGGTGTCCACGGCGTTTTCGATTTGGTGTACCCTTTTCCGGCCGTGGCGAAAGTCCCAGGTATCGCAAAAGCCTTCCGCGCCCCGCTCTACCGCACCGGCGACCGCTTGCACTGGGTAGTCATCCGCGTACCGCTCGACGTTCACAAAGTCTGGGGCAAGCGCGGGCAGCTCAAGGTGAAGGGCGAGCTGCGTCCGGCCGGCAGCAAGGCGGCGGGCTTCGCCTTCCGCACGTCACTCTTTCCCGACGGCAAGGGCCATCACTTCATGATGGTGAACAAGCAGATGCAGGCGGGCGCGGGCGTGCGGGCGGGCATGACGGCGCACTTTCGCATGGAGCCGGACACGGAGGAGCGCGTGGTGCGTGAGCCGGTCGAGATGGTGGGGGCGCTGAAGCAGTCGAAGCGGCTGGAGAAGTACTACGCCTCGCTCAACTACTCGACGCGGCGCGAGATCGCCAAATGGATCAGTCAGGGCAAACAGGCGGAGACGCGCCGGCGGCGGGCCGAGCAGATGGCCGTCCGCCTGATGGAGACCATGGAAGCCGAGCGCGGCGATCTGCCGCCGGTGCTCGAGCTCGCACTCCGGCGCAATCCCAAGGCGCGCGCGGGCTGGGAGCGCATGCCGCCCTCGCATCGGCGCTTCCACCTGCTGGGCATCTCCGGATATCGCAGTCCGGAGTCGCGGGCGCGGCGGGTCGCCAAGGCGGTGCAGGAGATGGTGGAGTACGCGGAAAAGCAAGACAAGTCTTACCGCGGATGAACGCGGATAGGCGCGGATCCTAAAAGCTCAACCACGAAGGGCACGAAGGGAACACGAAGGAAAAAGCAAAATGTGGTTATGCTGGCAGCATACCCAGGGCTTACGCCCTGGGCTAACGCAAATGCCGCCCGCCAAGGCGGGCTGGAAAGTATGGTTCCGCTGGCGGTGCCTTGCTCCGGGCGAATCCAGCTTGTATATTTCCCGCGCACACGATAAACGCGCCGTGAGTCCCACATGAGCACGCCCGAAGTCACGCCGAGTCCGGCCGAGGTCACGCCACCGACCGCGGAACAGAAGCTGGAGCAGCAACTTGCCGCCAGGATGGCGGTGGAGCAGCGGCTGAAGGGCGCGGCCTCGTGGTTCTACTGGATCGCGGCGCTCTCGCTCATCAACAGCGTCATCGTGATGGCGGGCGGCAACTGGCACTTCATCATCGGCATGGGCGTGACCACGGTGGTGGACGCGGTGGCCAAGGAGGCGGGCGGCATCGGGCTGGCCGCCGGGCTGGTGGTCAACATCTTTGTGGCGGCCATCTGCGCCGCCTTCGGAGTGCTCGGCAACCGGCGCCAAGCCTGGGCGCTCTGGGTGGGCATGGTGCTCTACACCTTCGACGGACTGCTGCTCCTGCTCTTCCAGGACTGGCTGAGCGTGGCCTTCCACGCCTACGCGCTCTTCCGCATCTATCAGGGACTGGGCGCCATCAAGGAGCTGGGGGCGCTCGAGCCGCGGCCGGCGCCGGCGGTCATCTCCAGTTCGTCGCCCATGGGGTAAGGAGTCAGCGTCTTGGCAGCTGCGAAGAAGAAATCCGCCGCAAAAGCACCTCCGGAACCGTCCGCCCAACCTGAGGCGCCCGGCCCGTCGGTCCAAGCGGCCCCTCCCGCGCCGCCTCCTGAGCGCCAACTGCTGAACCTTGCCGACTACGAAGCGCTGGCGCGGGAGCGCATGGCGCCGGCGTCGTGGGAGTACGTTTCCGGCGCGGCGGCGGATGAGATCACGCTGCGCTGGAACCGCGAGGCCTTCGACCGGGTGGCGCTCGCGCCCCGGGTGCTGACCGACGTTTCCAAGCTCGACACGCGCATCACCCTCTTCCATCAGGAACTGCCTTTTCCCATCCTGCTGGCGCCCTGCGGCTTCCAGCGCCTGATGCATCCCGAGGGAGAGCTGGCGACGGTGCGGGGCGCGGGCGCCGCCAAGGCGGTGCTGGTGATGAGCTCGGCGGCCACCACGTCGATCGAGGACATGGCCAAGGCCGCGACCGGGCCGCTCTGGTTCCAGCTCTACGTGCAACGCGACCGCGGCTTCACCCGCGAGCTGGTGGCGCGCGCGGAACAGGCGGGCGCGCGGGCGTTTTGCCTCACCGTGGACACGCCGGTCATCGGCGCGCGCAACCGCGAGGCGCGCTCCGGCTTC
>CBRAFF010000267.1:0-2837 GCA_967755155.1 uncultured bacterium | reverse complement strand
CCTCTCCGGCGATTCCGCGCGGGCCGAAACCGCCACGGCGCGCTATTTAGCTCCCCTTGCCAACGGATGTCAAGAAGAGGGCCGGCTTCGCGATCAAGCTCTTACATTCCGAGCGCGCAGCGCGAGGAAGCCCTACTCTCACCACGAGGCCGGGATAAGGTAGGGCTCCCTCGCTCCGCTCGGGATGTAACAACCGGCGCAGCGGCTTGCCCGCCACAAGCTGCGAGAGTAAAGTCGTGTGCGCGCGATTCTTGCGCGGACTCTTGTCCCATCAGGTGCCCGCTTGGCCAACCCTGCCTCCTCCGTCTGTCCGCTGTGCCAGGGTTCGGGATGGAAGCCGGCAGGCGAGGGCACGCGCGGCCCGCAACGCCGGGTCACCCGCTGTGACTGCATGGCCGGAACCCGCGCCCAGCGCCTGCTCGATGCCGGGCACATCCCCGCCCGCTACGAGCACTGCGAACTCACCAACTTCGACCCGCCCCGCGGCCCTCACTTCGAGGCGCTTTCCAACGCCCGCCTGCAGGCCGGGCGCTTCGTCGAGGAGTATCCCGTCGAAAAAACCGGGCTGCTGCTGGTCGGCCCCATCGGCGTGGGCAAGACCCACCTCGCCGTTGGCATTCTGAAGGAGCTCATCGCCAGCAAGGGCATCCCCTGCCTGTTCTACGACTACCGCGAGCTGCTGAAGGAGATCCAGAACTCCTACAACGCCTCGGTGCAGACCACGGAACTCGAGGTGCTGCGCCCGGTCTTCGACGCCGAGGTGCTGGTGCTCGACGAGTTGGGCGCGGTGAAGCCCACCGAGTGGGTGTGGGACACGGTCAGCCTCATCCTGAACACGCGCTACAACAACAAGCGCGCCACCGTCATCACCACCAACTTCCCGGACGAGCCCGCGGCCGCCGTGGCCGGGCCCCGCGGGTCTTCACTCCTGCGCGAGGAGACCCTGGGCGACCGCATCGGGGAGCGCATGCGCTCCCGGTTGCACGAGATGTGCCGCACCGTCCAGATGCAGGGCGAAGACTTCCGCAAGCGCGTGAAGAGCGCCAGCTTCCGATGAGGCCAACCCCCACCCCCGGCCGCGCATCTCACTGCTTGACAAGGGAAGTGCCGCAGCCTAAGTTTGCCTATCTTTCAGTGACCCCAGGTTCAACCGAAATGCCTAACCCTGCCCTCCTGAGGAGGAGCCTGTGATCGGCTCCACTCTCGGCAACTATCGCGTGGACGAAAAAATCGGCGCCGGCGGCATGGGCGCGGTGTACCGCGCCACCGACCTGCGCCTGGGCCGCACCGTCGCCATCAAGACTCTCACCGCGGTCTCCGCTGAGTCGCAGCGCGAGTCCCTGGCGCGCTTCCTGCGCGAAGCCAAGGTCCAGTCCCGCATCCAGCATCCCTCGATCGTCGCCATCCATCAGATCGGCACCGCGGACGAGCTCCGCTACATCGTGATGGAGTTCGTCGAGGGCAAGACCCTGAAGGCGACCATCGACAGCAAGCCCATGTCCCCCAACCAGCTCTGCGAGTACGGCATCCAGATCGCCGAGGGACTGGCGGTAGCGCACGAAGCCGGCATCATCCATCGCGACATGAAGTCGCAGAACGTGATGATCACGCCCCGCGGCCAGGTGAAGGTGCTGGATTTCGGACTGGCCAAGCTCAAGGAAGCCCCCACTTCCTCCATCGCGCCCGCCGCTCCCGTGGACCTGGGCAAGACCCAGATGTACGGCGAAGAGCCCGCCAACGCCGCCTCCGCCGATCCGGCAGAGTTCAAGACCAAGGTGGGTGTGATCATGGGCACGGCCACCAACATGTCTCCCGAACAGTGTCTGGGGACGGAGGTGGACGCGCGCTCCGACATGTTCTCCTTCGGCGTGGTGCTCTACGAGATGGCCACCGGCAAAATGCCCTTCGAGGCGCCTATCGCCGCCGCCCTGCTCATGCAGATCCTGCAGAAGGAGCCGCCGCCGGTGCGGGAGGTGGTGCGCGAGACTCCCCCGGAACTGGAGCGGCTCATCCATCAGTGCCTGAGCAAGGAGCGTGAAAAGCGTCCGACGGCGGCCGGCGTGGCCGCGGCGCTCAAGAAGATCCAGGCCTCGCTCAGCGCCGGCAGCATCGCGGCTCCGGAGTTGCGGCCGCGCACCCAGAAGATGGAGAGGCTGGCCTCCTCTCCCACGCAGCCGGCGGCGCCCGCGCGCGAGCAGTCCAGCCCCGCCATCGCGCTCCCGCAGCGGACGCAGCGCATGCCGATGCTGGAAGAGCCGCCCCAGACCCGGCGCCTCTACTCTGCCATGCGCATGCTGCGCATCGCGGTTTCCATCGGCACCGTGGTTGTTGCCCTGGCTTACTTCGCCGACTTCCTCATCCTCGCCGACGTCATCAAGGCCAAGGCTCTGGAAGGGACCTTCCTGCTCTCCTTCATCCGCGCTCTGGTCACGCCCGGACTGGCGGTGGCGGAGAGCATGGTCCGCCTGCAAATGGGGAAATGGAACTTCCTGCTCCTCATCCTGGGCGTGCTGGCCTTCGTGGCGCGCCACTTCCTCCTGCTCATCCTGGAAAAGATCGAACTCCAGACCAGGGCCAAGTAGCCGCTTTCCGCCTTCCTGCCGTCATTCCTCCGTGCCTCGGTGTCTCCGTGGTGAGAGAATCAGCCGGTGCTGGCTCGTTCCATCGAGTTCGTCCCGGGGCGTGACGCCGAAGTTTTTGCCGCCGTCCCCGCGGCGCCCGCCGTCTTCCGGCTGAGCGGCGAAGCGGACGCCGAGCCCTACGTCAGCAAGACTGCCAGCCTGCGGCGCCACCTCATCCGGCTGCTGGGAGAGTCGGGGGAAATCAGCCGCCGCCTC
>CBRAFF010000266.1:0-2862 GCA_967755155.1 uncultured bacterium | reverse complement strand
CGGAGTTCCTGCAGGAGCTGCGCCGCATCTGCGACGAGAACGGCATCCTGCTGGTGGCGGATGAAGTGCAATCGGGCGCCGGACGCAGCGGCAAGTGGTGGGCCATCGAGCACGCCGGCGTCCAGCCGGACATCGTGTGCAGCGCCAAGGGCATCGCTTCGGGGATGCCGCTGGGCGTGGTCATCAGCCGCGCTTCCATCATGGATTGGGTGCCGGGCTCGCACGCCTCCACCTTCGGGGGGAACCCGGTATGCATCGCCGCGGCGCTCGCGACGCTCGACGTCATCGAGCGCGAGGCCATGAAGAACGCCGCCGTAGTCGGCCGCCACATCCTGGACCGCATCAGCGGCTGGCCGGCGAAGCATCCCATGGTGGGCGAGGTCCGCGGCATGGGCCTGATGATCGGAGTGGAGATCGTCAAGGACCAGAAGTCGAAAGCCATCGCCCACGACGAGCGCGACCGCATCGTGGAACTGGCGTTCGAGCGCGGCATCCTCTTCCTGGGCGCCGGCGAGAACTCCATCCGCATCGCGCCGCCGCTCATCGTGACCCCGGAGCAGGCGGACGTGGCGCTCGACGTGCTGGAGGAGTGCATCGCGCTGGTAGAGAAGAAAGCGTAGCGGGCTCGCAGGATCGTGGAACTGCGGATTGCAGGATTCAGAGGATTGAATTCTGCAATCTGCAATCTACAATCTGCAATCGCAATCATGCCCGGTCGGCTCACCAAACTCGCAGTCCGCGTCCTGGATGGGGCGGCGAAGCTGGCGCTTCGTCCGCCCGCCGGGGCGCCGCATCTCGAGACCGGTCGCCGCGGGGAGGAGGAAGCCTACTTCCACCTGCGGCGGCTGGGCTACGTGATGGTGGCGCGCAACTATCGCTCCCCGCGCCGGCACGGCGAGGTGGACCTGATCGCCTGGGACGACGGCGTGCTCGCGTTCGTCGAAGTGAAGACGCGCACCACGCGCGCCGTCATGCCCGCCGAGGCCGCGGTGGACGCGGAGAAGCAGCGCGACCTGGCGCTGGTGGCCCGCGAGTATCTGCGCCGCGTGCCCGGCTCGCCCGCGGTGCGCTTCGACGTGGTCAGCGTGTACTTGGAGGAAGGCGCCGGCGCTCCCGAAATCATCCTATTTAAGAATGCCTTCCCGATGTCGTAAGATACTGCGGCGGCGAACCACCTCCTGAAAGGAGCCGTTTTTGCCCGAGCTCAGGAAAGACCCTATCATCGGACGTTGGGTCATCATCTCCACCGACCGCGCCAAGCGCCCCACCGATTTTTCCCGCGAGTCCACCAAGCCCAAGGGAGGCTTCTGCCCCTTCTGCTCCGGCAATGAAGGCAAGACTCCGCCGGAGATCCTGGCGTATCGTCCCAACCCCGGCGGCGCGCCGCCGCCCCCGGACAGCCCGGGGTGGCTGGTGCGCGTGGTCCCCAACAAGTTCCCGGCGCTGGGCATCGAGGGCAACCTCGACCGCCAGGCCGAGGGCATGTTCGACAAGATGAACGGGATCGGCGCCCACGAGGTCATCATCGAGACCGCGGACCACGATCACACCCTGGCCAGCCTGCCGGAAAAGCGCGTGGAGGACGTGCTCTGGGCCTTCCGCGACCGCATCGTGGACCTGAAGAAGGACAAACGCTTCAAGTACATCCTCATCTTCAAGAACCACGGCGAGTCCGCCGGGGCGTCGCTCGAGCATTCGCACTGCCAGCTCATCGCGCTGCCCATCCTGCCCAAGCTGGTGGCGGAGGAGCTGCAAGGCGCCAAGCAGTTCTACACATTGAAGGAGCGCTGCGTCTTCTGCGACATCATCCACCAGGAGTTGGATTCCGGCGTGCGCGTGGTGGCCGAGAACAACGACTTCGTCACCCTTGCCCCCTACGCTCCGCGCTTCCCCTTCGAGACCTGGATCCTGCCCAAGCAGCACGAGTCGGCCTTCGAGAACTCCGCCTCCCGCATGTATGAGAACCTGGCGCGCGCGCTGAAGACGCTGCTGCAGAAGACCGACCGCGTCCTCGACAATCCTTCCTACAACCTGGTGCTGCACACCTCTCCGGTGGGTGAGGCCACCAACGACTACTACCACTGGCACATCGAACTCATGCCCAAGCTCACCAAGACCGCCGGCTTCGAGTGGGGCACCGGCTTCTACATCAACCCCACGCCGCCGGAAGAGGCTGCGCGCTTCCTGCGCGAGGCCAGCGTGGAAGCGCCACAGCCCGTCGCGGTGTAAGGCCGTTGGGGAAGTGGTTCCTGAATAAAGAAAGCCCCCTGAGAACTCCAGGGGGCCTTTGCCTTCTTGGGCAGCTCTGCTACCCGTGGTTCTCCTTGTACTCCTCGTGCCAGGCCATTTGGATGGCCTCGAGTTTGCCTTCGTTCGAGAGCTTGGGATCGGCGCTGAAGCCGGGCAGCTCGACCACGTACTTGTGCAGGTCGGTGAAGCGCACGGTGAGCGGGTCGAGGTCGGGAAACTTCTCCGACAGCATGATGGCGATGTCTTCGGTCGTGTCCCAAGTCAGGTCCATCGCTCCCCCTCCTTCACACCTTCAACAAAATCAACCCTTCAACCCTAGTGTTCCGGTTCCTTGACGAAGTTCTTGTTCCACTCCGGGATCTCGATCACCAGGTCCTTCGAGCCGTCGGGGACGCACTGGCAGCCCAGGCGGGACTTGGGCGTGATGCCCGGCGCCATGTCCAGCTCGTCCAGCTCGGCGTCGGTGGCTTCATTGCACGAATCCAGGCCCTCGTGGACGACGACGTGGCAGGTGGAGCAGGCGCACACCCCGCCGCAGGCGTGGTCGAGGCCCAGGTGGAAGCCCTCGGAGATGTCGAGGATCGAGCCCGGCAGCCCGTTGTGGCCGTAGGG
>CBRAFF010000265.1:0-2867 GCA_967755155.1 uncultured bacterium | reverse complement strand
CGAGCGGCGTTACTCCAGTCCGAGCATCCACCACCAGCACGAGCTGCGCTGCGTCTTGGATGGCCACCTGCGCCTGGCGGAGTATTTCCCGTGGAAGCGCTGCCTTCTCGTCCGGCACCAGGCCGCCCGTATCCACCACCTCGAAGGCGCGCCCGGACCAGTTGGCGCTGCCGTAGATGCGGTCGCGGGTGATGCCGGGCTCATCGGTGACAATCGAGCGCCGGCTGCCGGTCAGCCGGTTGAACAGCGTGGACTTGCCCACGTTCGGACGCCCGACAATCGCTACCAATGGCATCTTGATGGTCATGGTGGTCGCTTCAGGGACTTCGCCGGGGCTTCGCAAGAGCAAACACTCTACCCCAGTGGCCGCGCCAAAAGAAGCTGCCCGGCGAGTATGCCGGCTGGCGCAGAACTAATGCCGTATTCCTTCCTGATTTGCTACATTGCTTGCCGCCTGGAGTCGGGTCAGCGGTCCGGGCGCGGGAAGCTGGTTATTTTCCGGCGAGGATGTAAGTTTTTCGCGGAGCGCTGCGTATCACATGTTGGAGACGCCGAAGCGGCCTGGGGGAATGGATGCTGCCGACCTTCCCGCGACGATCTCGCGGGCGCGAGGGGGAAACCCCGACGCCTGGGGCGAGTTGTATCGCCACTATGGTGCGCCGATCTTCCGCTTTTGCCGCCGGGCGCTGCCTTCGCGCGAAGACGCCGAGGACGCGACCATGGAGATTTTCTTGAAGCTTCGGGAGAAACTCGGCCAGTACGACTCCAGCCGCCCGTTCACCGCCTGGCTGTACAAGGTCGCGGCAAACCACTGCTGGGACATCCTGCGGCGGCGGCGCACGCGGCAGGACCTGGAAACCGGCGAAGTGGAGAATCTTCCGCTTGAGCACCCCGATCCGGGCCAGCTCGAGCGTCTGGTGGAGCAGCGGACCAGCCAGGAAGTGCGCGCCGCGCTCGCCCGCATGCCGGCGCGCGCCCGTATGGCCCTGGTGTTGCGCTACTACGCCGAAATGAGCTACGACGAGATCGCCGAATCCCTGGGCGTGCGCCGCCCCTTTGTCGGTGTGGTGCTGCTGCGCGCCCGCCACCAGTTGCGCGAGGGCCTCGGCCAGCACGGCGCCGCGGGCCGGGCTGCAAGGGGAGCTCCATGACGCACTTCGACGAGATGACCTGCCTGCTCTATCTCGAGGGACAGCTCGAGCGCCCGCGGGCGCTTGAGCTGTCCTCGCACGCCCAGGGCTGCGCCGAATGCCGGGCGCTGCTGCGCGCGCTGGAAGGCGAATCGCGCCTGCTGGCGCGGGCGCTGGTTGAAGAGGACGAAGCGGTGCCCGCCCGCCTGCTGGCGCCGCCGGCGCGCGAAGCGACGCCCTGGGCCTGGATCGTTTCCTACGGCTTGGCCGCTGCGGGGGCCTACACGCTTTGGACCGGCATTGTGGAGCCCTGGCGGCAGCAACTCAGCCAGGCCGGATTCGGCGAAAGCAATCTGCTGACCCTGCTCTTCTTCCGAGGAGCTTTCTGGAAAGGATGGGAATCCATGGCAAACGCCGTGCAGTTTCTTGCGTTAACCACTCTGGGCATTCTGGTGTTCGGCCTGCTGCGCCGCACCTGGCGCCGCTGGACCACGATCGCCATGGTGATGGGCGCTGTCGCGGTTGCGCTCGCTCTGCCGCCGTCGGCGGCCGCCGCGGAGTTCAGAAAAGCGCAAACCTTCGCTCTGGCGAAGGACGAAGTGGTCAAAAATGACCTGATCGTGACCGGTGGAACGATCCGCATCGATGGCACGGTCGAGGGCGACCTGATCGTCTTTGCGGAGCACCTGGAGGTGAACGGCCACGTCACCGGCGACGCCATCGCGTTCGCAAAGGTCGCCGAGGTGGACGGGAATGTGGATGGAAACGTGCGCGTCTTTGCCAACACTCTGTGGCTGCGGGGATCCGTGGCCAAAAACGTCAGCGTCTTTGCCGAGCACGTGGGCTTCAAGGAAAAATCATCGGTGGGCGGCGGAATGATGTTGTTCGCTGGGGACGCCACCCTCGAAGGCCGGCTCGGGCGCGATTTGACGGGCTTTGTTGGGAAGACTTTGCTGAACGGGTACATCGGCGGGAGCGCAACACTGCGACACGGCCACCTCAGCATCGGTTCGTTAGCCGAGATTGCCGGCAAAGCGAGCTATTCGGGCCCGTACCAGCCGGAGGTCTCCACGCAGGCCAAGCTCTCGAGTCCCCTCGTAATCAAGATCGAGAAATCCCGCCACAGACAGTCCACGGCGGCCTCTTTCCTGAAGCAGGCGCTGTCCTGGGGCGCCGCCTTTCTTTTCGGCCTGATCCTCGTGCTGGTGATGCCGCGATTTTTCGCGGACGTGGTGCGCTCGAGCCGCGAATACGTGGTCGCTCCGCTGCTCGGCATTGCGACACTGGTCGGGGTACCCTTCCTGGCCATCATCGCCTGCATCACGATCGTGGGTTTGGCCGTGGGCATCGGGAGCGTGCTGATCTGGATCGTAGCTCTCTATGCGTCGCAGGCTTTTTTCGGCGCCTGGCTGGGCGAGCGCCTGATGGGTTCGCCGGCGGGCACGAGCGCGGCCGTCGGCCGGCTGGCGGTGGGGCTGGTCGTGTTCAAGATTGCGGGCATGCTGCCCTATGTCGGCGTCTGCGTGAGGTTTCTTGTGTTGATCTGGGGCCTGGGTGCACTCACTCTGACGCTCTACCGGCGCGCGCAGTCGCTCCCGGCGCCGGCGGGAGCCGGGCAAGCCGTAGTGTAGCCGAAACCTTCGCTGCGAAAAAAAACCATCGGGCCGGATGGAATTCCTCCATCCGGCCCGAAGTTTCTTCCAAACCAAGCTGCGTCAGGAGCGCTTGCGAACTTTT